>NZ_JBQOUY010000005.1:0-117072 GCF_052216985.1 Acidaminococcus nyctereutis | reverse complement strand
GTTTTACGGAAGGAATGAACAATAAGATTAAGGTGTTAAAGAGAGTAGCATTTGGTTTTCGCAACTTTGAACGATTCCGTTCTCGGATTTTACTGCTTTCGATGGTGAAATTAAAATAAAAACAGACATGAGCAAAAATCGCTCACGTCCGTGTGTGGTAGATGAATTGGAGCTTACCCCAACATTTGACAAAGAACCATAAAAAAACTGCTGCGCTTGGCAGCAGTTTTTTTATGTGTTTTATTTCACTTCGTGGATCCAACCTTCCGGGCCTTCGATTTCGCCCATCTGGATGCCTCTCAGGGTCTTGTACAGTTTGGTCAGCACAGGGCCCATTTCGTCCATCCCGCTGGGGATGCAGATTTCTTTGCCGTGGTCTACGATCTTGCCAACCGGGCAGATGACGGCAGCAGTGCCGCACAGGCCGGCTTCAGCAAATTCGCTGACTTCGGAGAATTTCACCGGCCGATGTTCCACTTTCATGCCCAGCATATCCGTTGCGATGGAAATCAGGGAACGGCGGGTGATGGAGGGCAGGATGGAGTCGGATTTCGGAGTGACCAGGGTACCGTCTTTCTTGACGAACAGGAAGTTGGCGCCGCCGGTTTCTTCCACATAAGTACGGGTGCCAGGATCCAGGTACATGTTTTCATCGAACCCATTGTTATGGGCGGTGATGTAGGCATGGAGGCTCATGGCATAGTTCAGGCCGGCTTTGATGTGGCCGGTGCCATGGGGGGCTGCACGGTCGAAATCAGATACGCAGATGGTGATGGGTTTTACGCCGTTCTTGAAATAGGATCCAACAGGGGTCCCGAACAGGCGGAACTGGTATTCGTCAGAAGGCTTTACGCCGATGACCGGGCCAGTAGCGAACAGATACGGGCGCAGGTACAGGGCACCGCCGCTTTCAAAAGGAGGAATGTAATCTTTGTTGGCACGGACGACTTCGTCTACGGCTTCCAGAAACATTTCTTCGGATACAGGAGGCATTTCCAGACGTTTGGCGGAATCGATCATCCGTTTTGCGTTCTGGTCAGGACGGAAGGTGACCGTACGGCCATCTTTGGTCTTGTAGGCTTTCAGGCCTTCGAAGACTTCCTGGCAGTATTGCAGGATGCCGGCACATTCATTGAGGACGACGTTGGCATCGTCGGTGAGGCCGCCTTTACCCCATTTTCCGTCTTTGAAATTGGCTACATACCGTTGGGCAATGGGCTGATAAGCAAAACCCAGTTTGGACCAGTCGATGTTTACACTTGACATACAAACCCCTCGTTTCTTTTTTCAAGCTCATGTTACAAAATGAATTTTGTATACTTAATAATATTAATCATCTGCAATGCTTTTGTCAATGGAATATTAGAATTTCCGATGGTGTGCCCTTGAGAGTTGAATCATTTGGTACAGAAAGGGTATAATACGAAAAGTATCTAGCAGCAGAACCTTTGTGAAAGGAGCCCATCCTGATGATTCTTCCTGTATTTATCCCCCATGCCGGGTGCCCGCACCAGTGTATCTTCTGTAACCAGAGGACCATCAGCGGAGAAAAGGACAGCAGCCTGGAAGGAGCCAGTCGGCAGATGGAAGCTCTCTTGAACTGGGTCCGTCCAGATCCCACTAATGAATTGGCCTTTTATGGCGGATCCTTCACCGCTCTGCCTCTGGACCGGCAGAAAAAACTCTTGGATCTGGCAGAAGGCTGGCGGGCTAGGGGATTGTTCGGATCGCTGCGGCTGTCCACCCGGCCGGATGCCATTACCCCTGAAATCCTGGCACTGCTCAGGGCCCATGGGGTAGAGACCATCGAACTGGGAGCCCAGTCCCTGGATGACCGGGTCCTGGAGATGGCTGAGAGGGGCCATACTGCAGCCCAGATCCATAAGGCATCTCAATTGATCAAAGAAGCTGGCTTCCAGCTGGGGCTCCAGCTGATGGTGGGACTGCCGGGACAGGGCACGGAAAGCCTGGACGGGACCTGCCGGCAGGTGGTGGCCATCCATCCTGATCTGGTGCGGATCTATCCGGTCCTGGTCATTGCGGGGACGCCTTTGGCAGAGCTGTGGCACCAGGGGAGATACCGGGCCCTGACGGTGGAAGAGGCGGTGACTGCCTGCTGGCCGCTGTACCAGGCTTTTACGGGAGCTGGAATCCGGGTGATCCGCATGGGCCTCCAGCCAGACCGGGAACTGTGTGCACCGGGACATATCTTGGCAGGGCCTTTCCATCCGGCATTTGGAGAAAAGGTAAAGAGCTGGGGCATCGGGCAGCAGGTGCTCCAAAAGATTGCAGAGCAGCCCCGTGGGAATTATAATATGGTTATCACCTGTCCGGACAGGCTGGCCTCCCTGGTGCGGGGCCAGCACCGGAGCAATGTCCGCCTGTGGGAACAGACGGGCAAGGTCCGGGTCTTTTTCCAGACAGGAGAAACCTTCGAGGTGATATTCCATGACAGAAAAACTCTATGAAAACGATTCTCTGCTCCGGAGCTGCCAGGCGGTAGTCCAGAGCTGTGAAAAGAAAGAGGACCATTATGAAGTGATCCTGGATCGGACCGTGATCTTTCCGGAAGGGGGCGGGCAATTGTCCGACCAGGGATGGCTGGATACGGTGCCGGTCTATCATGCGTCTGAAGACGGGACCGAGGTGCGCCACTGGACCCGGACTCCCTTGGAACCGGGAAAGACCGTAGCCGTGAAGCTGGACTGGCCGGTACGGCTGGACCGGATGCAGCAGCACTGCGGAGAGCATATCCTTTCCTACGCTTTTTGGAAAACCTGCGGGGCCAATAACGTAGGCTTCCATATGAATGAAGACAGTGTGTTCATCGACCTGGACCGGGAAATCGATGAAGAAACGGCCCAGAAGGCCGAATGGATGGCCAATGAATGTATCTGGGCCAATGAACCCATTACTTTGCATTACGTGGATTCCACAGAGCTGGGCAAATTCCCCCTGCGGAAAAAGAATGAAAGACTCCGGGGCACCGTGCGCCTGGTGGATATCCACAACGGAGATATCTGCACCTGCTGTGGCACCCATCCTCCTTATACGGGCATGGTAGGGTCCATCCAGATCCTCCGGTACGTTCGGCATAAGGGCGGCAGCCGGGTGGAATTCCTCTGCGGGAACAGGGCCCTCCGGGAAATGCACAAACGGAACCGGATCCTGGAAGATACCAGCAATTTCCTTTCGGTTAAAGCAGAAGAAGTCCTGCCGGCTGCAGAAAAACTCCATCAGGAAATCACAGAGCTGCGGGGACGGGTACGGGAAAAGACCCAGGAACTGATCCAATTCCAGCTGCCGGATCGGCTGGCTCAGGCTCCAACCTTGAAAAATGGGACCCGGCTCTTGGTACTGACCCTGGAAGGATCAGCGGCAGACGGGAAAAGTGCCATGAAACTGGCCAGCGCCCAGCCAGGAGTACTGGCAGCGGTCTTCACCAAAGACGGCGATAAAATCCTGTACCAGTTCGCTTTGAGTGAAGGAGCGGAAGGGGACTGCAAAGCCTGCTGTGCCAAAGCCAATGCCCTGTTCGCAGGCCGGGGCGGCGGACGGCCCCAGAGCGCCCAGGGCGGCGGCACCGCCGGGGCGGACTGGGAGGAAAAAGTCCGGGAACTGGCGGAGGAAATCCAAAAATAGTCTGTAAGCTGGTAAGGGGCTGGTGCGCCCGCAACAGCCTGTCATACGTCATACGTCGATGGAAGCCAGCTTTGCTGGCACTGAACGCAGGGAAAAACGTTGAATTCCCTATTGGGGTTCACCATTTCAAAATCAATTTGAAAAAATTGATTTCCGAAAGCGTATGACGTATGACGTCTGGCCTATGACGAAGGGGGTTGCTGCACGAAAGGTGCAGCAACCCCCTTGCAACTTTTGTAACAAATATGATATAATTTCATTCAGCTGTGAAAGCACAGCTGTCGAAAAACACACGCAGAGTCAGGACGCGGCTGTCCTCCTTAAGGGAGGTTAAGCGAAAAATGATCTGCGGAGGAAAAAACAGGAGGAAACAAAAATGGCAATTGTCTCTATGAAACAACTTTTGGAAGCTGGCGTACATTTCGGTCATCAGACCCGCCGTTGGAACCCTAAGATGGCTCCTTACATCTTCACCGAACGGAACGGCATCTACATCATCGATCTGCAGAAGACCGTGAAAAAGGTGGAAGAATGCTATAACTTCCTGCGTGAACTGGCTGCTCAGGGCGGCACCGTGCTGTTTGTCGGCACCAAGAAACAGGCCCAGGCTGCCATCAAAGAAGAAGCTGAACGCTGCGGCATGTTCTATGTGAACGAAAGATGGCTGGGCGGTATGCTGACCAACTTCAAGACCATCCAGACCCGGATCAAGAGACTTCACGAACTGGAAAAAATGGAAGAAGAAGGCACTTTCGATGTACTGCCTAAGAAGGAAGTCATCGTCCTGCGCCATGAAATGGCCAAACTGGAAAAATACCTGGGTGGCATCAAAGATATGAAGAAACTGCCCAGCGCTCTGTTCGTCATCGATCCTCGGAAGGAACACAACGCCATCATGGAAGCTCGGAAACTGCACATCCCCATCGTGGCTACCGTGGATACCAACTGCGATCCTGATGAAGTGGATTACCTGATGCCTGCCAACGATGACGCCATCCGTGCCGTCCGCCTCTTGACCAGCAAGATGGCTGATGCTGTCCTGGAAGGCAAAGCCAGCGCTGTGGATGAAGAAGCCGTTGCTGCTGAGGAAGCTGCTGCTGAAGAAGAAGCTAAGGACGCTGAATAAGCCGTCCTTTCCCAATTCCATAAAGTTACAGGAGGAATACTGATGGCAATTACTGCTAGCATGGTAAAAGAACTGCGTGAACGTACTGGCGCCGGCATGATGGACTGCAAAAAAGCCCTGACCGCCACCAACGGCGATATGGACCAGGCAATCGACTACCTGAGAGAGAAAGGCCTGTCCAAGGCTGCTAAGAAGGCCAGCCGTGTGGCTGCTGAAGGCCTGGTAGAAGCTTATGTGGACGAAGCCAGCAAGGTGGCTGTCCTGGTGGAAGTCAACTGCGAAACCGACTTTGTGGCCAATACCGATGAATACAAAGGCCTGGTACTGAGCGTCGCTAAACATATCGCGGCTCATAAACCGGCTGATGTGGCTGCTCTGAATGAACAGACCTTCGAAGGCACGGACAAGAAAGTCAGCGAAGTGATCACGGAAGCCATCGCTAAGATCGGTGAAAAGATCGATATCCGGCGGTTTGCTGTGTATGAATATGGCAATGATACCCTGGGACACTACATCCATGGGGCCGGCAAGATCGGCGTCCTGGTAGAACTGGAAGGCGGAGATGCGGAAGTGGCTAAGGATGTGGCTATGCACATCGCAGCTGCCAACCCGTCTTATCTGGACCGGACCCAGGTCCCTGCCAGCGAACTGGATCATGAAAAAGAAGTCCTGGCTGAACAGGCTAAGAATGAAGGCAAACCTGAAAAGATCATCGAAAAGATGGTGCAGGGCCGTATCCAGAAATTCTATAAGGAAATCTGCCTGGTGGATCAGGAATTCATCAAAGATCCGGATAAATCCATCAGCACCCTGCTGAAGGAACACAATGCCAAAGCAAAGAGATTTGTCCGCTTCCAGCTGGGCGAAGGCATTGAAAAGAAACAGGAAGACTTCGCTGCTGAAGTCGCCAGCTTCGTAAAATAACACTCTTGCAAGGGGCTCTCGCTTGTGCGGCAGCCCCTTGTTTTTTGGGGCATTTTAGATTCAGTCTTGCAGGAAAGATAAAATTCACCTATAATGATAAGGAACGGACAGATGCTGGGCAACTGGATCTGACGGAGATCATCAGAGCGGGTGTATGGCTTCTTGTTCAAGATCTGCGGAACTCTGTGGGAGGTACTGTCAGTGTCGGGTAAAAGAAAGTTCAAACGCGTAATTCTGAAACTCAGTGGGGAAGCCCTGGCCGGTGAGAAAGGCTATGGAATCGATCCCAAGACGGTGGATGCCATTGCGGCACAGATCCAGGACGTCCGGGAAAGCGGTATGGATGTGGCTGTGGTCAACGGCGGCGGCAATATCTGGAGAGGATTGGCTGGCGCCTCCAAAGGGATGGACCGGGCAACGGCCGATTATATGGGGATGCTGGCGACCGTGATCAACTCCCTGGCTTTGCAGGATGCCCTGGAAAACCGTGGCGTACCTACACGGGTACAGACGGCCATCGAAATGAGAGCCATCGCGGAACCTTATATCCGTCGGAGAGCTGTCCGGCATCTGGAAAAGGGCCGGGTGGTGATCTTTGCAGCTGGCACGGGCAATCCGTATTTTTCTACGGATACCACGGCTGCTCTGCGGGCGGCTGAAATCGAAGCGGATGCCATCCTGATGGCCAAAAAAGGTGTGGACGGCGTGTATGACAGTGATCCGGCCGTCAATCCCACGGCTGTGAAATTCGATCATCTGGAATATATCGAAGTCATTCAAAGAAATCTGGGTGTCATGGATTCCACCGCAATCAGCCTGTGTATGGATAACCATATTCCCATCGTAGTCTTCAACATCGACGCCGAAGGGAATATCCTGAAGGCTGCTTCCGGTGAGGAAATCGGAACCCTGGTAGGAGGATTCTAAATGGCAACATTGGAAGAACTGCAAACCAAGACCCAAGAGAAAATGGATAAAGCGCTCCAAGCGCTCCGGAATGAACTGACCAATATCCGTACTGGGCGGGCTACGCCGTCCCTGCTGGATCAGGTCAAAGTGGACTATTATGGGGCTCCCACGCCGGTGACCCAGGTAGCCAACGTCTCTGTCCCGGAACCTCGTATGATTGTGATCCAGCCCTGGGACCGGAGCCTGCTCAAGACCATTGAAAAGGCCATCATGACCTCTGACCTGGGCTTGAATCCGAATAATGATGGCACCGTGATCCGCCTGAACCTGCCTCTCCTGACGGAAGAACGCCGGAAGGAACTGGTAAAAGTGGTCAATAAAAAAGGCGAAGCCAGCCGGGTGGAAATCCGGAATATCCGCCGGGATTTCAATGACGCTGTGAAAAAACAAGTCAAAGCTAAGGAAATCACGGAAGATGATGCCAAGGACGCAACGGATTTTTCCCAGAAGCTGACGGATAAGTACACTAAGAAAATCGATGATGTGCTGGCCCAAAAAGAAAAGGAAGTCATGTCGGTGTGATGACGGCATCTCCCAAGGCACCCGATGTTCTGGCGCGGCCCCTGGCACTGGCTTTGGAAAAGCTGGAGGCAGCCGGCTGGCAGGCAGAAATCGTCCGGGCAGAGCCTTATTTCCACCATCCTGCGCAAGTCTGGCATGATGGTTCTGCTTATGTCCTTAAGCAGACTGTTGTGTCTGACCATAAATTACAAATAATTGTTGGTTGCAAATTCGAAGGGAGGTGTACTGACAATGGCACACAAAATTAACCAAGACGAATGCATCGGCTGCGGTTCCTGCGCTGGGACCTGCCCGGTAGGTGCAATCGCTGAAGACAACGGCAAGTACAAGGTTGACGAAGCCAGCTGCATCGATTGCGATGCTTGCACCGGCGCTTGCCCGGTTGGCGCTATCAAAGCTGAATAAGCTTTCTGGCGTTGTTGCGCAGCCCGCGTAAGCAGGCTGCGCAAATTTTTTTATAGGGGTATGCCAATGCTGAAAAAACTCTTAGGCCTCACTTCCAAACCGGAACCCATCCCGGAAATCGACGGGGTGGATACCTCCATGCTCCAACCGGATCTGATCCCCCGCCATGTGGCCATCATCATGGACGGCAACGGCCGGTGGGCCAGAGCCCAGGGAAAACCCCGGACCTTCGGCCATGCAGAGGGCGCCCGGACTTTGCGGCGGATCGTGAAGTTCGCGGATCATCTGGGCATCAAAGCCTTGAGCGTCTATGCCTTTTCTACGGAAAACTGGAAACGGCCCATTACGGAAGTCCGCTTCATCATGGATCTCCTTTGCCAGTATCTGACCAGTGAACTGGAAGAATTCAATCAATATAACGTCCGTATCCGTTTCATGGGCTCTCGAGAGGGGCTGCCTGCCATTGTCCAGGAAAAGATGGATCATGCCCTGGACGTGACAAAGGACAATACGGGAATCATCCTGAACATCGCAATCAATTACGGTGGCCAGCGGGAATTGGTGGAGGCTGTGCGGGAAATCGCCGGCTCTGTCCAGCAGGGGACCCTGGCACCGGATGCTATAAATGAAAAGACCATCGAAGGACACCTGTATACCCGGGGACTGCCGGCACCGGATCTTTTGATCCGCACCGGGGGCGATTTGCGGGTGAGCAATTTCATGCTCTGGCAGATCGCCTATTCGGAATTCTGGACCACCCCTGTTTTCTGGCCGGACTTTTCCGAAGCCCTGCTGACGGAAGCGGTGTCCAGCTATCAGAAACGGGACCGCCGGTTCGGTGGCCTGAATCAGAAATAAGAGGCGCTGACTATGGGACAGAGAATACGGACGGCCATTGTGGCCATCCCTATCGCATTGTTATTGATTAAGATGGGGGGCCTGCTGTTTGCCCTGGGAGTACTGCTCCTGGGACTGGTGGGCTTCCGGGAATACCGGAATATGCTGACCCGGGACGGGATCCAGGTGTACCGGGCCACAGGCCTTCTGGGTACGGCTCTCCTGATCGGAGCAGCCGGGCTGGGGAAACCGGATTGGCTGCTGCCTCTCGTCACCCTATTTTCCCTTTTGGTGCTGTTGGAGGGGCTCTATTTCTATGCCCAGGGCTATTTCCCGGAAAACACCGGCCTGACCTGTATGGCTCTCGTGTACCTGGGATTGCCTTTTGCCCATTTCATCCTGCTCCGGGAACTGACCGGTCCTCTCCACACCATCCCCGTCTGGGGGACGGTGAGCCTGGGAGAAGCCCTGCTGTGGACGGTGATGTTCGCCACCTGGGCCAGTGACACCTTTGCTTATTTCGGGGGACGGGCCTTCGGGAAGACCAAACTGCTCCCCAAGGTGAGCCCCAAAAAGACCCGGGAAGGGGCCCTGTGCGGTTTCATCGGCTGCGTGGCCACTGTGTGGCTCTTAGGTTCCCTGTGGCTTCAATATCCCTTGGTACCGGTGCTGCTCCTGGGGGTGGGCATCGGATTCTTCGCTCCCCTGGGAGACCTGGTGGAAAGCATCCTGAAACGGTCCTGTGACATCAAGGATTCCGGCAATTTCTTCCCTGGCCACGGGGGTGTGCTGGACCGGTGTGACAGCCTGATTTTCTCGGTGCCTTTTGCCTATTATTTCATTACCTTGTGCCTGTTGGGCTGAAGGAGGTTTCCATGAAGAAAATCGCAATATTGGGGTCCACGGGATCCATTGGTACCCAGACCCTGGATGTGGTGTCGGCCAACTCGGAACGGCTCCAGGTGGTGGCCCTGGCGGCCCATGAAAATGATGGGCTGCTGGAAGCCCAGATCCGGAAGTTCCATCCTCTGGCAGCAGCTCTGTCCGATCCTGAAGCAGCCTGGCGTCTGAAGGCACGGTACAGCGGACCTACAGAGATCCTCAGCGGTCCGGAGGGAATCATGGCAGTGGCCACCTGTCCGGAAGCGGATACGGTACTGGGAGCCATGGTGGGCTATGCCGGTCTCCGGCCTACCCTGGCAGCTATCCAGGCTGGGAAAGATATCGCCCTGGCCAATAAGGAGACTCTGGTGGCGGCCGGGAGCCTGGTGATGGAGGCGGTGAAAAAAAACGGGGTCCGGTTGACTCCCGTGGACAGTGAGCACAGTGCTATTTTCCAGTGCCTCCAGGGCAATGCCCATAAGGATCTGAAGCGGATCCTGCTCACTGCTTCTGGAGGACCTTTCCGGGGAAAGAGCCGGGAGGAGCTCCAGAACGTGACAGTGGAACAGTGCCTCCACCATCCCACCTGGACCATGGGTACCAAGGTGACCATCGATTCATCTACCCTGGCCAATAAAGGACTGGAAGTGATCGAAGCCCACTGGCTATTCGATGCCCCTTATGAAAAGATCGTCCCCGTGATCCACCCCCAGAGCATCGTCCACAGCCTGGTGGAATACAGCGATGGGGCTGTGATGGCCCAATTGGGGGTGGCGGACATGAAGCTGCCCATCCAATATGCCCTCAGCTGGCCGGACCGCTGGCCGGTAGCCTTCGACCAGCTGGATCTGGTGAAAGCCGGAGCCCTGACTTTTTACGAACCGGACACCGAATTGTTCCGGGCTCTCCCTTTGGCCATCCAGGCGGGCAAACAGGGCGGGATCCTGCCCTGTACCTTCAATGCAGCCAATGAAGTGGCGGTAGCAGCGTTTCTCCAGGGAAAGATCTCTTTCTTGGGGATTGCGGATCTCATTGAGAAGGTCCTGTCGGCTACGGAGCCCCTTCCGGTGGATTCCTATGGGACCATCGTGGAAGCGGACCGGAAAGCCCGGGAAAGAGCAGAAGCTTTTGTACAGCAGGAACCATAGGAGGATTTGTTTTGTTGACCATCTTAGCAGCCATTGTCTTGTTTGGTGTACTGATCACGGTCCATGAGCTGGGCCATTTTCTGGCAGCCAAGGGCACCGGTATGCTGGTGACGGAGTTTTCCATCGGCTTCGGGCCCAAGCTGTTCCAGAAAAAAGCAGGGGAGACCCTCTATTCTCTCCGGCTCTGCCCCTTGGGGGGCTACAACCGGATTGCCGGTATGGAGCCAGGGGAAGCGGTGACGTCCCGAGGCTTCAATGGCCGGCCCTTATGGGCCCGGATGCTGGTGATCCTGGCCGGCCCTTGCATGAATTTCCTGCTGACCTTCCTGATCCTCTTCGGTGTGTTCGCCTTCAAGGGAATGGCAATCCCGGTGGATGAACCAGTAGTGGGGGGGCTGATGGAAGGCTATCCCGGAGCGGAAGCCGGGCTCCAGATCGGGGATCGGCTGGTGAGCATCAATGGGCAGGTCCTGTCCCACTGGAACGAGATCAATGGCCTTGTCCAGGCAAACGGGCCGGCAGAGAGCCACCTGGTGATCCAGCGGCAGGGAAACCGGCAGGAGCTGAGGCTGCAGCCTCGGTATGATGGAGAAAGCAAACGGTTCCTCATCGGGGTCCGGCCCCGGATCGAGCACAAATCCCTTTCCCTGGGAGAAAGCCTGAAGACCGCGGCTCTTTCCGTGATCCGGATCACTGGGGCCATGGTCGACGGGCTGCGGAGGATGGTGACCGGGAAAGTCAATGCGGAAATCGCCGGTCCTATCGGAGTGGCCCATATGGCGGGGGATGTAGCCGCCCAGGGAGCCATTCCCTATCTGGAATTCATGGCCTTCCTGAGCTTGAACCTGGCTGTCTTGAATCTGGTACCCATTCCAGCCTTGGATGGAGGACAGTTCCTGGTGCTGGTAGTGGAAGGGATCCTGGGCCATGCGCTGGCGCCCCGGGCCAAGGAAATCATCCAGATGATCGGTGTGGCCTGCATCATTGCCTTGACCATCTTTGCCACCATGCATGATCTGCTGCAGTAGGAGGGGAACTATGGAAAGAAGAAAAAGCCGTACGGTGGGCATCGGGCAGGTGACCATTGGGGGAGAGAACCCGGTGGCCGTCCAGTCCATGACCAATACGAAGACCGAAAACATCGCCGCTACTGTGGACCAGATCCACCGGCTCACGGATCGGGGCTGTGAAATCATCCGCTGTGCCGTACCTACCCTGGAAGCGGCCCAGGCCCTGAAGGAAATCCGGAAACAGATCACCATCCCCCTGGTGGCGGATATCCATTTCGATTACCGGCTGGCGCTGGCGGCCCTGGAAAGCGGGGTGGATGCCCTGCGGCTGAACCCGGGGAACATCGGGGGCCGAGAGCGGGTGGAAAAGGTAGTAGATGCCGCCCGGGAGCGGCAGGTGCCCATCCGGATCGGTGTCAATGCGGGGTCCCTGCCCAAGGATCTTTTGGAAAAGTATGGGCATCCTACGGCAGAAGCCCTGGTGGAAGCTGCCTGGCGGCATATCCGTATCCTGGAAGGAATGGATTATGATCATATCGTCATTTCTCTCAAAGCTCACGATGTGCCCCTGACCCTGGCCGCCTACCGGCTCATGGCCAAAGAATGCGATTATCCCCTCCATGTGGGGATCACAGAAGCAGGGACTATCCACAGCGGCCTCATCAAGAGCGCTGTAGGTATCGGGACCCTCCTGGCCGAAGGCATCGGGGATACCATCCGGGTGTCTCTGACCGGGGATCCCCTGGCGGAAATCGATGCCGGGTTCGAGATCCTGAAATCCTTGGGCCTGCGCCAGCACGGTCCCACCCTGGTATCCTGTCCCACCTGCGGGCGGACCTGCTGGAGCCTGGAAAAGGTGGCCAAAGAGGTGGAGGCCCGGCTGGCCGATATCCCGGAACCTATTACCGTCGCGGTCATGGGCTGCGTGGTGAACGGACCGGGAGAAGCCCGGGAAGCCGATGTGGGCATTGCCGGAGGCAAGGACGAAGGCCTGCTGTTCCGGAAGGGACAGATCCTCCGGAAGGTGCCGGAAGACCGGCTGGTAGAAGAACTGTTTGAAGAAATCCATAAGATCACAGACGAAAGGAAGTTATAAACATGCGCGTTTCCCAATTGTACGCTCCCACTCTCAGAGAGGTCCCGGCTGAAGCCGTCATCGAAAGCCACAAGCTGATGCTCCGGGCCGGATATATCCGAAAGGTGGCCGGCGGGCTGTACAGCTATCTGCCCCTGGCCTGGCGGAGCCTGCGGAAAATCGAGGAAATCATCCGGGAGGAAATGGTCCCCACCGGAGCCCAGGAAATCATGATGCCCATAGTCCAGCCTTCGGAAATCTGGCAGGAAAGCGGCCGGTGGCCGGCCTACGGGGCGGAGATGTTCAAACTGAAGGATCGGCACGGCCGGGACTTCTGCCTGGGGCCCACCCATGAAGAACTAGTGACCACCCTGGTCCGGGATGATCTCCGGTCCTATCGGCAGCTGCCGGTGACCCTGTACCAGATCCAGAGCAAATTCCGGGATGAGAAGCGACCCCGTTTCGGGCTCATGCGCAGCCGGGAATTCATCATGAAGGACGGCTATTCCTTCGACAAAGATGCGGAAGGGCTGGATAAATCCTACCAGGATGAATACGATGCCTATGCCCGAATCTTCACCCGGTGTGGCCTGGATTACCGGCCGGTGGAAGCGGACAGCGGTGCCATCGGCGGCAAGGGAAGCCACGAATTCATGGCTCTGGCGGACAGCGGGGAAGCTGGGATCGTGTACTGCGATACTTGTGATTATGCCGCGGACGTGGAAAAGGCAGAATGTGCTGTCATCGAAGCTCCTGCGGAAGAAGCTCTGCCTCTGGAAAAGAAAGAGACCCCTGGCTGCAATACCATCGAAGCCGTGTGCCGTTTCCTGAAGGCTCCTGTGGAAAAGAGCGTCAAGGCCGTAGCCTTTGTCACCGACGAAGGGAAACTGGTGCTGTGCTTTGTCCGGGGAGACAAGGAAGTCAACGATACCAAAGTGGTGAATGCAGTAGGCTGCAATGAAGTGGAAATGGCGCCGGATGATTTGATCCGGGAAGCCGGTACGGTCCCTGGATTCATGGGGCCTATCGGCCTGGACAAGGATAAGGCCGTCATCCTCATCGATCAGTCTGTGATGAATATGCACAATGTCTGCTGCGGAGCCAACGAAAAGGACGTCCACTATGTGAATGCGGAACCTTCCCGGGATTTCGTGTACACCCAGGTGACCGACATCAGCACTGCCGTAGCCGGGGACAAATGCCCCCACTGTGACGGACATCTGAAGGAAGCACGGGGCATCGAAGTGGGGCAGGTATTCAAGCTGAATACCAAGTACAGCGAAGCCCTCCATGCCACCTATCTGGATGCGGATGGAAAAGAACGGCCACTGGTGATGGGCTGCTACGGCATCGGCGTGGGCCGGACCCTGGCTGCTGCCATCGAACAGCACCATGACAAAGACGGGATCATCATGCCCAAGAACATCGCTCCCTATCAGGTGATGGTACTGGCCATGAACGTGAAAGACGAGGAAAGCTGGCAGAAGGCAGTGGAGATCCACGACGCCCTGAACAAAGCCGGCATCGATACCCTGCTGGATGACCGGGACGAACGGGCCGGGGTGAAGTTCAAGGATGCGGACCTGATCGGCTGCCCCCTGCGGATCGTCATCGGGCCTAAGACCATGAAGCGGAATGCCATGGAAACCAAGCTCCGGTGCAATGGAGAAATGGCCGATGTCTCCTTTGATGGGGATTGGATCCAAGCCATCCGGGAGATCTTGGATAAGGCGCTGTAATTGGGTCACGGGTCGCGGGTAGTGAGTCGCGGGCTTTGACCGCAATCCCTATAGAATCCTGCTGCTTTGCAGAAAAGAGCAGAGCATGTTTCTATAGACAGGAAAGACGGCCGTTTGATTCAATGGAACAGAGCACGCGACCCGGGCTGCTTTCTGCAGCCCGTAATTGGAGGTGATGGCATGGAGAACGAAATGCTGGCACAGATGACTCTGCGGATCCTGTTGGCCGCCTTTTTGGGCGGTCTGATCGGTTTGGAACGGAGTAGCGGGGACCGGCCGGCGGGACTGCGGACCCATGTGCTGGTGGCCACTGGTTCGGCTCTTCTGATGGTGGTTTCCATTTATGGCATCGACGGCCATCCCCAGTACCGGGATCCGTCCCGGATCGCCTCCCAGGTGGTCAGCGGCATCGGCTTCCTGGGGGCCGGAACCATCCTCCACGAAGGACTGACGGTGAAAGGACTCACCACGGCTGCCAGCCTGTGGATCGTGTCGGCCATCGGCCTTACCGTAGGATGCGGGATGTTGGCGGTGGGCATCTTCACCACGGGCATTACTTTGGTGACCCTGATCATGATCCGGGGCTTGGAGAAGAAAGTCCTGCCGGCGGGGAAAGCCACCCGCTGCAATCTCCATGTGATCGTCAACAAAAATCCTGACAGCATGGTGGAGGTCATGGGGTATCTCCAGGAACGGAACATCAAGACCCGGATCCTAGGGATGCGGAATGATCCTCAGCGGAATGTACTGGAAGTGGATCTGGCGGTGAAAATCGGGAAGTACTACAATGCCAATGAGATCATCAGCGGGCTGAAGAGTACCAAGGCCGTGCAGAAAGTCGTCTTGCAGGATGAATGATGAGGTTGGAATGAATTCAAGTCGTTATAAAATCGTACCCAACAGACATGTTTTCTTGGATTTCATGGTGACCTTGGACCTGAGTCCAGAACAGCGCCACTGTGTAGAAACATTCCCCATCCGGTATGTGGAAGTGGATGAAGCCAGGAACACCTGGAAAATTTCATATGATGCAGCAGCAACACTTCTGGAACGACAGGAACTGGCAGCGGTAGCCCAAAAGCTGGCCGCTGCCTGTTCTGTCGCTCAGGTGACATTCGTCAATGTACATGGGGACCAGGCGGTGGCTCCCTGCTTGGAGGAGGAAGGAATCCCCCTGCCAGAGCCGGAACCGGAAGAGGAAGCAGCTCCGGAAGATGACTTTTTCCAGAGTGAGGAGTACCAGAAGGCCCTGGAAGCTGTCCAAGGGAGTACGGAAGAAGGCCTGAGCAAAGATGGGGTGGTCTTCGGCCGGAAGATCACCAAAAAGGCCCGGACCATGGCAGAAGTGGTGGAAGAAGAGAATAATGTGGTGGTAGAAGGCACGGTCGTGGGGTTCGAACAACGGGAACTGCGGACGGGAGCTGTCATGCTCACCATCAAGCTCACCGACGCTACGGAAGGGCTCTTTGCCAAGATCCGCTTCGGGGAACGGAATGAGGGCAATGATCCCAAGAAGAACCAGAAGGAATGTGCGGACCTCCAGGCCAAGATCCCGGAAGGGTCCCTGGTAAAGATCCAGGGGAACATCACCGTGGACAAATACGCCAACTCCGAGCTGGTGATGGTAGGGGTCAAGGGTATCATGAAGGAACCGGTGGAACTCCGGGAAGACAAGGCGGAAGTCAAACGGGTGGAGCTCCACTGCCACACCAAGATGAGCAAGATGGACGGACTCACCCCCATCAAGGAACTGGTGGATACGGCTGTGCGTTGGGGCCACAAAGCCCTGGCCCTGACGGACCACGGGGTGGTCCAGGCCTTCCCCTTTGCCTACGATGAAGCCAAGGACCTGGCCAAAAAGAACGGCTGGGAACTGAAGCTGATCTACGGGGTGGAAGGCTATCTGTGCCACAGCCGGGAGGATAAGAAGAACTACCACATCATCCTCCTGGCCAAGAACGTGGAAGGACTCCGGAACCTGTATCGGCTGGTGTCCCTTTCCCACCTCCAGTATTTCGGCGGCAAACCCAAACGGCCCCGGATCACCAAGGGCCTGCTGGACCAGTACCGGGCCGGGCTGATCATCGGCTCTGCCTGTGCTGCGGGGGAAGTATACCGGGCCATCCTGGCCGGGGTGCCGGACGAGGAACTGAAGGAAATCGCCTCCTACTACGATTATCTGGAAATCCAGCCCACCGGCAACAACAACTATCTGATCCGGGATCCCCGGTTCCCGGATATCAAATCGGTGGAAGACCTCCAGGCCATCAACAAAAAGATCCTGGCCCTGGGGGACGAACTGGGGAAACTGACGGTGGCCACCTGCGACGTCCACTTC
Source organism: Acidaminococcus nyctereutis (assembly GCF_052216985.1). Classification (NCBI taxonomy): domain Bacteria; kingdom Bacillati; phylum Bacillota; class Negativicutes; order Acidaminococcales; family Acidaminococcaceae; genus Acidaminococcus; species Acidaminococcus nyctereutis. Next base: position 100,455 of record NZ_JBQOUY010000005.1, on the reverse strand, counting down.
CTGAATCCGGAAGACGCCCTGGCCCGGAAGATCCTCCAGGCGGGGATGGGGTATCCCGACGAGGAACAGCCCCCTCTGTACCTGCGGACCACCGAAGAGATGCTGGAGGAGTTTGCCTACCTGGGAGACCGGGCCTATGAAGTGGTGGTGGAAAACGCTAACAAGATCAGCGACCAGGTGGAGCATTTCAAACCGGTGCCCGACCGGGACCAGCTGTATTCGCCCACCATCCCTGGGGCCAAGGAAAAGGTGGAATCCCTGAGCTATGCCAAAGCCCACGAATGGTACGGCCCCAATCTGCCGAAGATCGTGGAAGACCGGCTGAAGCAGGAACTGTCCTCCATCATCGGCAATGGGTTCTCGGTGCTGTACTACATTGCTCACCTGCTGGTGAAGAAATCCAACGACGACGGGTACATGGTAGGGTCCCGGGGATCCGTAGGGTCTTCCTTTGTGGCCACTATGCTGAACATCACAGAAGTGAACCCCCTGGTACCCCATTACCGGTGCCCCCACTGCTACCATACGGAATTCTTCACCGACGGCTCCGTAGGGTCTGGCTTCGACTTGCCGGAGAAGGACTGTCCGGAATGCGGTACCCCTATGATTCGGGACGGGCACAACATCCCGTTCGCCGTATTCCTGGGATTCCATGGGGACAAGGTGCCGGATATCGATCTGAACTTCTCTGGGGAATACCAGCCCCGGGCCCACAAATACACGGAAGAACTGTTCGGACGGGACAATGTGTTCCGGGCCGGTACGTTGGGGACCATCAAGGATAAGACGGCCTACGGGTATATCAAGAAGTACTACGAGACCCGGGGCGAACCGAAACGGACCGCCTTCATCGAAGGACTGATCCCTAAACTGGCCGGAGTGAAGCGGACCACCGGCCAGCACCCCGGGGGCATCGTAGTCATCCCCAGGAACTTGGATGTCCACTACATCACTCCGGTGTCCTATCCGGCGGATGATCCCAGCTGCGGCACCATTACCACCCACTACGATTTCCACTCCATTGACGAACGGATCGTCAAGCTGGATATTCTGGGCCACGATGATCCTACGGTGATCAAAATGCTGGACCGGATGCTGGGGGAAGACTTCTGCCGGAACATCCCCATCGGGGATCCGGATACCATGGAGCTGTTCCTGTCCACCAAATCCCTGGGGGTGACTCCGGAGCAGATCGGGACAGACGTGGCCACTTACGGGGTGCCGGAATGCGGCACCCGCTTCGTGCGCCAGATGATCTCGGATGTAAAGCCCAAGAACTTTTCCGACCTTCTGCGCATTTCCGGCTATTCCCATGGCACCGATGTGTGGCTGAACAACGCCCAGGATTTGATCAAGGCGGGGACGCCTACCGAAGATACCATCTCTACCCGGGACGATATCATGAACTGGCTGATCAACAAGGGGATGGAACCCAGCATGGCTTTCGGGATCATGGAATGGAGCCGGAAAGGAAAGGCCCACAAGAAAGGGTTCAAGCCGGACCAGCTGGAAGCCTTCGCAAAGGCCCATATCCCGGAATTCTACATTAAAGCCTGTACCACCCTGCAGTATCTGTTCCCCAAGGCTCACGCCGTGGCTTACGTGCTCAGTGCCTACCGGATCGCCTACTGCAAGGTGCACCATCCCAAGGAGTTCTACGCCGCCTACTTTACGGTCCGGGCGCCCCACTTTGACTATACTCTGGTCCACAAGGGCCTGGATTATATGAAGCGGTTCATCCAGAACGTGAACAACCAGGGGACCAAGGCTTCCGTCAATGACAAGGATACTGCCACCTATATGGAACTGTGCGTGGAGATGTTGGAACGGGGATTTGTGTTCGATAAAGTGGATCTGTACAAATCCGATGCCCATAGATTCCTGGTGACGGAAAAAGGGCTGCTGCCCCCGCTGGGTGCCATTGGAGGCATCGGGGGAGTGGCGGCGGAAGGAATCGTGGAAGCCAGGAAGAAAGGGCCTTTCATTTCCCAGGAAGATCTGCGGAACCGGGCCAAGATCAGTACATCCAATGTGGAGATCTTAGACGAACTGGGGATTCTGGAAGGGATGCCCAAGACGGACCAGATCGAACTGTTTTAAGCCAAGGGGCTGTTGCGTGTGCAACAGCCCCTTGACTTTTTTACCCATGTGGGGTATCATAGGGACATAGCAAAGGATACCTAGGTAGGGTATAAGAAAGAGAGGTTTGACCATGAAGCAATATATCGTAACGGGTATGACCTGTGCATCTTGCCAGGCACATGTGGAAAAGGCAGTTGCTGGTGTGCCCGGTGTCAAGAGTGTTTCCGTATCCCTTTTGACCAACAGTATGGGGGTGGAAGGGACCGCCTCCGACAGGGATATCATCCAAGCCGTGGAGGACGCAGGGTATGGGGCGTCCGTCAAAGGGGCTGCCCAGGTCAAGCAGGGACTGGCTGAGAAACTGGCGGCCGATGAAGAGGCGCTGAAGGACCATGAGACGCCTCGGCTCCGCCGCCGACTGTTCACTTCCCTGGGGTTCCTGTTCGTACTGATGTACATCACCATGGGCCATAACATGCTGGACTGGCCGGTGCCGGCCCTCCTGGACGGGAATCATCTGGGGCTGATGCTCACCCAGATGCTGCTGGCCATCATCGTCATGTACATCAACAAGGACTTTTACACCAGCGGCTTCAAGACCCTGTTCCATGGGGCTCCCAATATGGATACCCTGGTGGCCCTGGGTTCTTCCGTATCTTTTTTCTGGAGCCTGGCCGTATTCTATGACATCACGTTCCTGACGGTCCACGGGACTCCTTTTGCAGAACTCCACCATATGTATATGCATGACCTATACTTTGAAACGGCGGCTATGATCCCTTCCCTGATCACCTTGGGGAAGATGCTGGAGGCCATGAGCAAGGGTCGGACTACCGACGCCCTGAAAGGGCTCATGAAATTGGCTCCCAAGACAGCCGTGCTGATCCGGGATGGGAAAGAAGTCACCGTATCCATCGATGATGTGCAGAAAGGGGATATCTTTGCCGTCCGTCCCGGGGAAAATATCCCGGTGGATGGGGTGGTCGTCAAAGGCAATTCTGCCGTCAACGAAAGCGCCCTTACGGGGGAAAGCCTGCCGGTGGATAAGAAGCCGGGGGATAAGGTCTCTACGGCGACCATCAACCAATCCGGGTATCTGGAATGTGAAGCTACCCGGGTCGGGGAAGACACCACATTGAGCCAGATCATCAAGCTGGTCAGCGATGCGGCGGCCACCAAGGCCCCCATCGCCCGGATCGCAGATAAGGTCTCTGCCGTATTTGTACCGGCCATCATCAGCATTGCTGTGATCACCACCATCGGCTGGCTGATCGCCGGGGCCCCTCTGGGTTCTGCCATTGCAAGGGGCATCGCTGTTTTAGTCATCGCCTGTCCCTGTGCCCTGGGGCTGGCAACCCCTGTGGCCATCATGGTAGGCAGCGGGGTGGGAGCCAAGAACGGTATCCTATTCAAGACTTCTTCTTCTTTGGAAAATGCCGGCAAGGCAGCTGTGATGGCCTTGGATAAGACCGGGACCATCACCCAGGGCCAGCCCAAAGTAACGGATGTGGTGCCTGCAGAAGGGTATACCAGAGAAAGCCTGCTCCAGCTGGCCTATGACCTGGAACAGAAATCCGAACATCCCCTGGCCAAAGCGGTGGTAGAAGAAGCCCAGGCCAAAGGGCTCCAGGCAGAAGACGTGGATGGATTCCAGGCCCTGCCGGGGAATGGGCTCCAAGTCCTCCAGAAAGGAGAGAAACTCATCGGCGGCAGCCTGAGCTTTCTGAAGAGCCTGGGGGTTGTGGACAGCACCCTGGAAGCCAAAGCTGGGGAACTGGCCAGCCAGGGCAAGACGCCCCTGGTGTTTGCCAAAGATGGGAAATTGGCCGGGATGATCGCCGTGGCTGACGTGATCAAGGAAGACTCCGCCAAGGCCATCAAAGAACTCCAGAACATGGGGATCGAAGTGGTCATGGTCACCGGGGACAACCAACGGACTGCAGAAGCCATCGGCCGGCAGGCTGGGGTGGATAAAGTGGTGGCCGACGTCCTGCCGGAAGGCAAGGAAGCTGTGATCCGGGAACTCCAGAAAGCCGGAGGCCTGGTGGCTATGGTAGGGGACGGCATCAATGATGCTCCGGCCCTCACCCGGGCAGATATCGGCATCGCCATCGGTGCTGGGGCCGATGTGGCCATCGATTCAGCGGACATCGTACTGATGAACAGCCGCCTCACAGATGTATCGGCAGCCGTCCGGCTGAGCCGGGGCACGGTGACCAACATCCACGAGAACCTGTTCTGGGCCTTCTTCTACAATATGATCTGCATCCCGCTGGCAGCTGGCCTGTTCAGCTATAAGATGAATCCCATGGTAGGAGCGGCTGCCATGAGCCTGTCCAGTTTCACCGTGTGCATGAATGCCCTGCGGCTGAACCTGTTCAACCTCCATGATGCCCGGCATGACAAGAAACGGAAGAACCCGGCAGCGGATCTGGTAGAAAAAGCGGACCTGGCTCCCCAGCCGGCTGCCTGCCCGGTACCGGCAGCGGCCGGCACTCAGGTGACCTATCAGGTGAAAGGCATGATGTGCGCCCACTGCGAAGGCCGGGTGAAGAAGGCCCTGGAAGGGCTGGACGGGGTCGTCAGCGCCCAGGCGGACCACACGGCCGGGACCGTGGAAGCCACGGTGACCCACCCTCTGGATTATGCCTTGGTACAGCAGGCGGTGGCCAAAGCCGGTTATGAAGTGACCGGAGAAGGAAAAACGGCAGCTAAGGCAGCTGCTGGGACCACTGTGACCCTGAAAGTGAAAGGCATGATGTGCGCCCACTGCGAAGGCCGGGTGAAAAAGGCTCTGGAAGGGCTGGAGGGAGTCATCAGCGCCAAAGCCGACCATAATTCCGGCACCGTGGAAGTCACCGAAACCCGGAATGTCCCAGAAAACGACTTCAAGAGCGCCATACTGAAGGCGGGATATGAATATGAGGGGATAGAAGCATAGGATTGTCAGCTGACCGTTGACCAGAGGGGCTGCCGCTTCGGTGGCAGCCCCTTTTCCCCCTTGACGAAAAATCGTTAACAACGGTATAATGGTTAACGTAATACCCACTGAAAAAGGAGGATGTCTTTGACTTATGGCTTTGGAAAAAGGCGCAGTTGTAGATGGTATTGTCACCGGGATTACGAATTTTGGTGCATTTGTGTCATTGCCCGAAAATAAGGTTGGTCTGATTCACATTTCTGAGGTTTCCAATGTCTTCGTCAAAGATGTACATGATTTCCTCAAGGTTAAGGACAAGGTTACGGTCAAGGTGGTTTCCATCGATGACAAAGGGAAAATCGGCCTGTCCCTGAAAGCCCTGATGCCTCCTGCTCCTGCTCCGGAACGGAAACTGGCTGGGGAAAATCGGCATTTCGAGAACAAACATCTGGACAATAAACGGTTCGACGGCAAGAAGCGGTTTGAAGGCAAACTCTTCCATGGAGCTCCCCGAGCACAGGGACCCATGAGCTTCGAAGACAAGCTTTCTAAGTTCCTGAAAGAAAGTGATGATCGTCTGCTGGATCTGAAACGGAATACGGAATCCAAACGGGGCGGCCGTGGTGCTCGCAGAGGAGATTGATGAACACACAAAAGGTACTTCCTCGGAAGTACCTTTTTTAATTAGAAGGTGAAAGCGTGAGTATACTAGAAGACAGTCTGCGGCAGCTGGTAGCGGCTTCCCCTCTGTGGCAGCCCCCTTCCCCGGCAGTGGCAGCCTGCAGCGGAGGAGCTGATTCCCTGGCCCTCACCGATGTCATGGCCAGGCAGGGGGAAGCAGACGGCGTGAGAGTCCTGGTGGTCCATGTCCAGCATCATCTCCGGGGCGAAGAAGCAGAACGGGATGCGGCCTTGGTGGAGGACTACTGCCGGGCCCGGGGGCTGGATTTCCGGCGGATGGACGTGGACCCGGGAACCCTGGCCCAGGAAGAAGGTTTATCCCTGGAGGAAGCGGCTCGGAAGCTGCGGTATGAGGCTCTGGAACAATGCCGGGAAGAAGTGGGAGCCAGCGGCATTTTCCTGGCCCATCACCAGGATGATCAGGCAGAAACGGTCCTCCTGAACCTCCTCCGGGGAACCGGGACACGGGGTATGCGGGGCATGCTGCCAGTGAGCGGATCCCTGGCTCGTCCTTTCCTGGATATCACCCGGAGGGACACGGAAGCGTATTGTGCGGAACAGGGGCTGACCTACTGTTTGGACAGTACCAATGAAGACCTGGCTTTCAAACGGAACTGGGTGCGGAAGAAACTCCTGCCCCTGCTGGAAACCCAGAATCCCCAGATCAGCAGGCAGCTGGCCCAGGCGGCACGATTGGCAGCCAGTGATGAGGCCTATCTGGAGGAACTGGCCGGCCGCTATCTCCGGGCTTATGGCCGGGAGGTGTTCGGCACCGTCGATGTAAAAGTGGAAAAAGAATTCGGGGCATTGCCCTTGGCCCTCCGCAGCCGAGTGATCCGGATCCTGGTCCGGAAAGCTGGCGGGGCCGAACTAGGATATGACCACGTGCAGAAAATCCTGGAAATGATTGCCCGGGGAGTGGGCAACAAAGCGTTGGATGTCCCTGGGAATGTCCGGCTGATCTATCTGAACGGCCGGTTGATGGCGGGAAAGAACCAACGGTCCCGAGAAGCAGAAAGGGCCGCCAAGTTAGCGCAGAAGGAGCGTCAGAGAAATGAACGAAAAAATTGAAAGAGTATTGATCGATGAGAAGACCTTGAAAGCCCGTATTGCTGAGATGGGGGCCCAGATCAGCCGGGACTATGCAGGGGAGGAACTGGTGGTCATCGGACTGCTGAAAGGAGCTGCCTATTTCCTGACGGAATTGACCCAGCGCATCACCGTGCCGGTGCGGATCGATTTCATCAAGGCTTCTTCCTATGGGGCCGGCACCCAATCCTCTGGCAAGGTAGATATCGATTATGATACGTCCCGGAACATGGCCGGCAAGAACATCCTCCTGGTGGATGATGTGATCGATACCGGGCTGACCCTGAAAGCCGTGGGAGAATTGTTCCGCAACCGGAACCCCAAGAGCCTCAAAGTGGCTGCCATGCTGGACAAGAAGGAACGCCGTCTGGTGAAAGTGCTGCCGGATTATGCCGGGTTCGAGATCCCCGATGAATTCGTGGTGGGCTTTGGCCTGGACTATGATGAAGAATACCGGAACCTGCCATATATCGGTATCCTGAAACGGTCCGTCTATGAAAAATAATTCTCCATGTCTATTTTCCCTTTCCAAGGGATCCTAGGCAGGAAAGGAGTTCAAGTGTGAGTAAGTTTATCCGCAATCTCGTGTTTTACCTGCTCATTGTCATTGTAGGGGTCTGGATCTATGATTATTACAATGCATCCAGCACGCCGAAGAATGAAATGAGCTACAGCAACTTCATGAAAGAAGTCCAGCAGGACGAAGTGAAGAATGTCACCATTGTGGACAATTCTGTGATCCGGGGCAAACTGAAGAACGGGGCAGAATTCACCACCATCGCTCCCCGGGATGAGAAACTGGTGGATACTCTCCGGGCCCGGAATGTGGAAATCAAGGCGGAATTGCCGCCTCAGCCCTCCATGCTGAGCAATCTCCTCACTTCCATCCTGCCCATGGTGGTCATCGTGATCCTTTGGTTCTTCATGATGAACAATGCCCAGGGCGGCGGCAGCCGGGTCATGAGCTTTGGCAAGAGCAAAGCCAAACTCTATGGGGACGGCAAGAGCCGGGTCACCTTCAAAGATGTGGCCGGGGCGGACGAAGCCAAGCAGGAACTGGAAGAAGTAGTAGAATTTTTGAAGGCACCTCAGAAGTACAACCAGCTGGGAGCCAAGATCCCCAAAGGGGTGCTGCTCTATGGGCCTCCCGGTACAGGGAAGACTTTGCTGGCTAAGGCTGTGGCCGGGGAAGCCGGCGTGCCTTTCTTCAGCATTTCCGGGTCTGACTTTGTGGAGATGTTCGTAGGTGTAGGGGCGTCCCGTGTCCGGGATCTGTTTGACCAGGCCAAGAAAAACGCGCCCTGTATCGTATTCATCGATGAAATCGATGCCGTGGGCCGGCAGAGAGGCGCCGGTCTGGGCGGGGGCCATGACGAACGGGAACAGACCCTGAACCAGCTGCTGGTGGAAATGGATGGCTTCGGAGCCAATGAAGGGATCATCATGATTGCTGCCACCAACCGGCCGGATATCCTGGACCCTGCTCTTTTGCGTCCAGGCCGGTTCGACCGGCAGATCGTGGTGGACAAGCCGGATATCCGGGGACGCCGGGCCATCCTTCGGGTCCATACGAAAGGCAAACCCATGGATCCTACGGTGGACTTGGGGGTCATTGCCCGGCAGACTCCGGGCTTTACCGGAGCGGATCTGGCCAACCTGGTGAATGAAGGGGCTTTGCTGGCTGCCCGGCACAACCAGGTGACCATCACCATGAGCGATTTGGAAGAAGCGGCAGAACGGGTGATGATGGGACCGGAACGGAAGAGCCGGGTCATCACGGATGAGGAAAAGAAACTGACGGCTTACCATGAAGGGGGCCATACCCTGGTAGGGATGCTGCTGGATCATACGGATCCGGTGCATAAAGTCACCATCATACCCCGGGGGCGGGCAGGCGGCTATACCTTGAGCCTGCCTACGGAAGACCGGTATTATGCCACCCGCAGCGAGATGCTGGATCAGCTGAAGGTGCTGCTGGGAGGCCGGGTGGCGGAAGCCCTGGTACTCCGTGAAATCTCCAGCGGTGCCAGCAGCGACCTCCAGCGGGCTACAGAACTGGCCCGGCGGATGACCTGTGAATACGGCATGAGTGAAGTGCTGGGGGCTGTGACCTTCGGCCATCGGCAGGAACAGGTGTTCCTGGGACGGGATATCGGCCGGCAGAATGATTACAGTGAAAAAGTAGCGGCCCAGATCGATGGGGAAATCCGCCGGTACATCGATGAAGCCTATGAAGGTACGGTGAAGCTCCTGACCGATAACATGGACAAGCTGCACCTGATCGCCCAGAACTTGATGGAACGGGAAACCCTGGAAGGCCATGAAATCGAAGAACTGCTGAAATATGGCCATATCCTGGAAAAAGGGGAAGTACCGCCCCAGCAGGAACCGAAGGAACCCCAGGATGGGACCCCGGCTCCCATCGGTCCGGTGCCGTCTGAAGAACCGGCCGAAGGACCCGTGGTGGCTCCTGTACCCAAAGAAGTGCCGCAGGGGTGAAGTGTCTGCCACTTAGCGGCAGACTGGGTCGCGGGCCTTGGGTCACGGGTCACGAGCTTGTTCGGTGTATTGCGAAAGATACTGTTTTATAATCGGACCATGGATTCTCTTCTGTTGCATAGACAAGAAAAGGAGGAGAAATTCCATTGGAATCAGGCTCGCGACCCGCGACTCGCGACCTGGGGTGCTGCTTTTGCAGCACCCCTTTTTCCAGACCATTAGGTTAACATATTCCCCCTCTATGGGGAACGAAAGGAAGACTGTCATGCGTACTGAAATCCTGAAAATCCTCCGTGAAAAAGCTCCGGAACCGGTTTCTGGGGAAGAATTGGCCCATACGCTGGGCATCACCCGGACGGCCATCTGGAAGCATATCCAGACGTTGAAAAAAGAAGGGTACGGCATCGAAGCCTATACGAAAAGAGGATATGTACTGACTTCCATCCCAGATAAGATGCTGCCTTCGGAAATCGCTGCCCAGCTCCATACGCGATTCTTGGGCCATGCCATCTGTTATCAGGAAAGCGTCACCAGTTCCAATGAAGTCCTGAAGAAACTGGCGGATAAAGAGGCGGCCGATGGGGCCCTCTGTGTAGCCGAAGAACAGACCGGGGGCAAGGGGAGGCTGTCTCGGGGATGGTTCAGCCCCAAGGGAAAGGGCCTGTGGTTCTCTCTCCTGCTGAAACCCACCTTCCTTCCCCAAGAAGCCCCTAAAATGACCCTTTTGAGCGCTGTGGCAGTGGTCCAGGCCATCCGGGAAGTCTGCCATGTGGAGGCCCAGATCAAGTGGCCCAACGATGTGCTGCTAGAAGGCCGGAAGCTGGTGGGGATCCTGACGGAGATGAGCGCGGAATTCGGCCATATCAATTACCTGGTAGTGGGTATCGGGATCAATGTCTGTGTCCCCCGGGAAATGGTGCCAGAAGATTTGCGCCAGGCAGCCATTTCTATTGCAGATGTGACGGGCAAAAAAGTGGACCGGGTGGCCCTTTTGGCCAAGGTCCTGGAATACATGGAACAGTATTATGAAATTGCCTGCCGGGAAGGATTCGGGCCGATCTTCGACCAGTGGCGGAAATTTTCCATCACTTTGGGCAAACAGGTGAAAGTCATCGCCCCGGATAAGACCTATATCGGTACGGCCTTAGATATCGACGATACGGGAGCTCTCCAGGTGAAGAAAGAAGATGGGACGGTGGAAACAGTCCTGGCCGGGGATGTGTCCATCCGGCCGGCTAAGGGAAAGGGGAAATACGCATGAACCGCACACGGAATATGATGGGAGCGGCTTTGTTCACTGCTCTGATGATCATGAGTTCTTATGTGACCATTCCTGTAGGACCGGTGCCGGTGACTCTCCAGACTTTGATGGCCCAGCTGGGGGGATTCCTGCTGGGACCGGTTTGGGGAACGGCGGCCGTGTTGGTTTGGCTGATCCTGGGCTGCGTGGGGCTGCCGGTGTTCAACCAAGGCCAGGCGGGCCTTGTGATGCTGGCTGGGCCCACTGGGGGCTTTATCCTCAGTTTCCTGGCTGTAGCCTGGCTGTCAGGCAAGATCAGCCATGGCCGGTGGGCAGGAGACAGCCTGGGGAAGAACTTCCTGGCTTTGGCCGGAGTGACGGTGATCTGCTATGTCATCGGAGCCATCGGGTTCAGGCTGAGCTTTGCCTTCTTCCTCCACAAGCCCATGACTTGGGAAAAGACCATGCTCCTTGCCGTGGCTCCTTTCCTGCCCCTGGACATTGTAAAAGCCTTCATCACTGCCTTCTTGGGCATCCGTATCCGCCGGGCCCTGAAGTCAGGGGGGATGTGGGAGTAAGGGGGTGTGAAAGAATTCAAACCCCGGTCGCGGGCTGAGGGTCACGGGTCGTGAGCCTGGACGGTCAAACCTTTCGTTTCTTTTCCAGATGAGGATAAGATGAAATCGGATTGAAATCTGGAAAACAGGATATTTGGTCTGCACTAACAAGCACGCGACTCACGGCCCGTGACCCGCGACCTGAAAAGGGGCTGTTGCTCTTGCAACAGCCCCTTTTCCTTGACAACTCCCCCTGTTCCACCTATAATTAAATCGTTTATGGACCGGACCTGAACGGAGAGGAGTCCGGAAGATCTGCAGCAGGTCTTTCCTGCGGGAGTCCCAGGCCGGCCATCATTTTAGAAACCGATATGGAGGGTTCACCATGTTAATGGTAATGGATGTTGGCAACACCAACATCGTAGTAGGCGTTCACGATGGCAAGAGCTGGCAGGCACACTGGAGGATATCCAGCAGCCGGTCCCGTACTTCGGATGAATTCGGCATCATCCTGGGGAGCATGTTTGCCTACAGTGGAATGGATATGAAGGATATTGAAAACATCATCATTTCCACGGTGGTTCCGCCTCTCCTGGTTCCCCTGTGCAATATGTGCAAGCGCTTCTTCAGCATCACACCTTTTGTGGTCACCAGTGAGATCAATACAGGCTTGAAACTGGATTATGATGATCCCTCCCAGATCGGGGCAGACCGGATTGTCAATGCGGTAGCTGCCCACAACCTGTATGGGGACAAGGGCAATTTGATCATCATCGATTTCGGTACCGCTACCACCTTCTGTGCCTTGACACCGGCCGGTGAATATCTGGGCGGGGCCATTGCTCCGGGCATCGGGATTTCTACGGAAGCCTTGTTCCAGAAGGCAGCGAAACTGCCTCGGATCGAGCTGATCAAACCGCCGAAAGCCATCTGCCGGGATACCATCCATGCCATGCGGTCCGGGGTCATCTTCGGTTTCGTAGGGCAGATGGACGGGCTGATCACCCGGATGAAAAAAGAACTGGGCGGACAGGCATTCGTCATCGCTACCGGCGGATTCGGCAAGCTCATGGCCAGTGAATCCGATCTGGTGGACGTAGTGGAACCCTTCCTGACCCTGGAAGGCCTGCGGATTTTGCATGAGATGAATAGATAAAAGCTGTCAATGGCCTAAGGGGTCGCGACCCGTGACCTGACAGGAGTGTGCTTTATGACAGAACAACGTTTCTTCGATGATATTCGGACTTGCCGTCCGGTCATCGCTCTCGCCCCTATGGCTGGGGTGACGGATCTGCCCTTCCGGGTGATCTGCCGGGAATTGGGAGCTGATTATACGGTTTCGGAAATGGTCAGTGCCAAGGCGCTGCTGTTCAAAAATCCCAAGACTTTCGCCATGCTGGAAGTGGATCCCCGGGAGCATCCTGTGGCCGTCCAGCTGTTCGGGTCCGTACCGGAAGAATTGGCCCAGGGGGCTAAGATCGTGGCAGACCATGGGGCGGATATCATAGACTTCAATATGGGCTGCCCGGTACATAAGATCGTGGCCAATGGGGAAGGATCCGCCCTCATGAAAGATCCCCAGCGGGCCTATGCCTGCATGGCTGCGCTGGTCGATGCAGTGGACCGGCCTGTGACGGTGAAGTTCCGAGCCGGCTGGGACGAAGGACATCGGAATGCAGTGGAAATCGCCTGCTTGGCGGAAAAAGCCGGCGTGGCCGCTGTGGCGGTCCATGGCCGTACCCGAGGCCAGTTCTACAGCGGAAAAGCCGATTGGGAGATCATCCGTCAGGTCAAAGAAGCGGTCTCCATCCCCGTGCTGGGAAACGGAGATGTATTCACGGCACAGGATGCTTTGGATCTTTGGGCAGCGGCTCATTGTGATGGGGTCATGGTGGCCCGGGGAGCCCAGGGAAACCCTTGGATCTTCCGGGAAATCCAGGAGGCACTGGCAGGGAAACCCATTCCGACCGTGACCTTGGAAGAACGGTTCGCCATGGTCCGGCGCCATTTGCAAGATCTGACTGCTTGCAAGGGAGAAAAGGTGGCCATCCGGGAAATGCGGCACCACGGAGCCTGTTATTTCACCGGCCTGCCCCACAGTGCCCATTACCGGAACGCCATCAACCAGTGCTTGAGCCGGGAAGCTTTTGAACAAGTGCTGGAAGAGTATGAAGAAGAATTGGAAACAAAATCGGTCTAACATGTATACAGGATACTATATAATGTTAAGATTTCCGACAAATTGATTGACAAGGATACTACGATGCGCTACACTTACTATGAAAGACCGTGAAGGGATGCTGTTTCATTTTGTGTGGCCTATCCCAATAGTCCAGCAAGCATTATGAGACCCAGCAGAGGTGCCCAAGGATGGAGTGCGCCTTGCTGGGCCTTTTTTTATCCCGGCATCCCTGGAGGAGAAACAGCAAGGGAGGTTGTGCCATGGAACTGGCCAAACTGGTAGAACAAAATCGTGAAGCAATGGTCAAGACCCTGCAGGAAGCGGTCCGGATCAAAAGCGTACAGGAAGGAGCCCTTCCAGGAAAACCCTTCGGCCCTGGGCCGGCCCGGTGTCTGGCCTACATGCTGGAAGAAGCAGAAAAAATGGGCTTCCGGACGCAGAATGTGGACAATTACATGGGCTGGTGTGAATATGGGGAAGGCCCGGAAATGGTAGCTGTCCTGGGACATCTGGATGTGGTGCCGGAAGGGGATGGCTGGACCCGGGACCCCTATGGCGGAGAAGCCGATGGAGAGAATGTCTATGGCCGGGGCACCATGGATGACAAAGGGCCGACTGTGGCAGCCTTGTATGCCTTGAAAGCCCTGAAGGACAGCGGCGTCCCCCTGAAGCGACGGATCCGGATCCTGTTCGGGACCAATGAAGAAACCGGAAGCAAAGACATGCAGTATTATTTGGATCAAGGTGGGGAAATCCCGGTGTGCGGTTTTACCCCTGACGGAGAATATCCGGTGATCAATGGGGAAAAGGGCATCATCAACGTGACTTTTGAACGGGAGTATGCCCAATCCGGGCCTTTGATCCTGAAAGAAATCAAGGGAGGATCGGCTTTCAATGTGGTGCCAGCGCTGGCTTCGGCTCTTCTCCAATGCGAACCGGCGGAAGCGGCCCGGATCTTGGAACGGTATGGAGAAAAGGACCCCAAAGTCCAATGGGAAGTGATCCCGGAAGGACTGAAAGTGACAGCCCAGGGAATCCAGGCCCATGCGGCTTCCCCAGAAAAAGGGGAAAATGCCATCGGGCGGCTGCTGGCAGCTTTGGCGGAGCTGCCTTTTGCCGATGATCTCCAGCAGGCATTGGCCTTCTTAGGGAACAAGATCGGCTTGGAAGTCCACGGAGAATCCTTGGGCATCTGTCTGGAAGACGCGGCTTCCGGGAAGCTGTCCTTCAATATGGGCGTCATCCAAGGGGACGCAGGGAAGCTGACGCTGAAGATCAACTATCGGTATCCTGTGACCAAGAGCTATGACGGATGTGCGCCTAAGCTGGACGACCAGTTTGCAGCCGCCGGGTTCCAGAAGGTCAGCGAAGCCCATAAAAAAGCCTTGTATGTGGACCCCAAGACGGATTATATCCAGACGCTGCTCCAAGTATATGGGGAACTGACAGAGTTTGAACCGAAGACCATCTGCATCGGGGGCGGCACCTATGCCAAGAGCATCCCTAACATCGTGGCATTCGGACCCATTTTCCCAGGAGATACGGTGCGGGAACATCTCCCGAATGAATATTGGGAAATCCACAAGCTGGTGCTGAATGCGAAGATCTATGCAGAGGCCCTGTATCGGCTGGCGAAGTAAAAGGCAGTCAGCTGTCAACGGTCAGCGGCCTAGGGAAGCCGGCGCGGCCGGCTCTGAATGAGGGAAAAAACAAATCCGTTGCAATAAATAAGGAGGGGAAGCCGATGAAAATTACCAAAGTCCGTCTAGGGAGAATCTCTGTTCCTCTGCGGGTACCGTTTAAGACGGCTCTGCGTCAGGTGAACAGTGTAGAAGATGTCATTGTGGAAATCCATACAGATACTGGAGAAGTGGGGTTTGGAGAAGCGCCTCCTACCGGGGCCATCACTGGGGATACCACCGGTGCCATCCTGGGCGCCTTCCAGGACCATATTGCCAAGACACTGGTGGGCCGGGATGTGGATGATTTCGAAGATATCACCCAGGCCGTCCAGGCTTGCATCGTGAAAAATACCAGTGCCAAGGCGGCTGCGGATATCGCGCTGTGGGATCTGTATGGGAAGAAATACGGGATCCCGGTGTACAAGATGCTGGGAGGGGCCAGGAACAAGATCGTCACGGATATCACCATCAGCGTGAATCCTCCGGAAGAAATGGCCCGGGATGCGGTGGATGCCATCCGGCGGGGGTACGATACCCTGAAGGTGAAGGTGGGGATCGATCCCTCCTTGGATGTGGCCCGGCTGGCCGCTGTCCGGAAAGCGGTGGGACCGGATGTCCGGATCCGCATCGATGCCAACCAGGCCTGGAGCCCCAAACAGGCGGTGCGCCTGCTGAACCAGATGCAGGATAAAGGGCTGGATATCGAACTGGTGGAACAGCCGGTGAAGGCCCATGATTACGAAGGGCTGAAATATGTGACCGAACGGTCCTATGTGCCAGTGCTGGCCGACGAAGCGGTGTTCTCCGTAGAAGATGCCCTGAAGATCGTCCAGATGCAGGCAGCGGACCTGATCAATATCAAATTGATGAAATGCGGCGGGCTCACCAACGCTTTGAAAATCGCTACTTTGGCAGAGGTGTGCGGGGTAGAGTGCATGATCGGCTGCATGCTGGAAGCCAAGGTCAGCGTCAATGCGGCGGTGCATCTGGCCTGCGCCCGGAAGATCATCACCCGGGTGGATCTGGATGGGCCCGTGCTCTGTTCCGAAGATCCGGTGGAAGGCGGTGCTCTATTCAATGAAAAGGAAATCACGGTCAGCGACGCACCGGGACTGGGTGTCACCGGGATCCGGGGCATCCGATATCTGGAGGAGTAGCCTGCTGCAGGGAAGAATGAAAGGAGAGATGCAAGATGGTCATCACCAATGGCTTTACCTATATAGCCTTCCTCATGTGCCTGGCAGGGGTCCTGCTGGCTCTGGAAAAGTACACCAAATGGAAAATCTTCAATCTGGTCCCGCCTCTGGTGTGGATCTATGTGCTGAACATGGTCTTCTGTACCATGGGCCTGTATCATTCGAAAGAAGTGTCCGCAGCTTATAAAGCCCTGAAAAACAATCTGCTGTATGCCATGATCTTTGTCATGCTGCTGCGCTGTGACTTCCGGAAACTGGCTAAATTAGGCGGTCGGATGGTGGCCATTTTCCTGGGCTGCTCGGTGACCTTGTTCGTCGGGTTTGTCATCGGGTATCCTATCTTCAAAGGGTACTTGGGCCACGATACCTGGGGGGCTGTAGCAGCACTCTATGCTTCTTGGGTGGGCGGCTCTGCCAATATGGCGGCCATGCAGGCGGCCCTGCCGGTGGATGCCGGTGCCTACAGCTGCGCCCTGGCGCTGGATACGGTGTGCTATTCCGTGTGGATCGCCCTCTTGCTCCTGATGGTGAAGCATGCGGACAAATGGAACGATTCTGTCCAGGCAGACACCTCTAAACTCCAGGCCGTGGCTGATGCAGCGGCGGCGGAAGTGGCCAAGGAAAAGAAAAAGGCAGCGGCGGCTGACTGGATCTTCCTGATCGGTGTTTCTCTGCTGGTTTCTGCCATTTCCCAAAGCGTGGGGGCATCTCTCAATACGATGCTCAAGGGCGTAGGGCTGGCCATGTTCGATAAAGGGACCATGACCACGGTGTTCGTCACCGTCCTGGGCCTGGTATGTGCCATGAGCCCTCTGGGCAAAGTGCCGGCGGTGGAAGAACTGTCCAGCGTGTACCTGTATGCTGTGGTTTCCCTGCTGGCCTCCACGGCCTCTGTAACAGATCTCCTGAGTGCTCCCATGTGGGTGGTCTACGGTTTCTTCATCCTGGTGGTCCATGTGATCGGGATGTACGGACTTTCCAAGCTCTTCCACTGGGATCTGTGCATGGTGTCTACTGCTTCTCTGGCTAATATCGGCGGGGCTGCTTCGGCTCCCATCGTAGCTTCGGCCTATAATGAATCCTATGCGGGCATCGGGGTCCTGATGGGTGTCTTAGGGGCCGCTGTAGGGAATTTTGCCGGACTGATCTGTGGATATGTTTTGAAAATGATGGCGTAATTGGTATAATAAAGGGGTTGTGGCATGTGATAACCACACACGTGCCACAACCCCTCTTTCGGCTCGAGACCCGAGACTCGAGACTCGAGAGCGGAGTGTTGCACAGGACGTGCAACACCCTCACAATCACCCCAAAGGAGCACAGACACATGGACAAACGTACCCTTTACATCACCGGGGAAGCCCGGACCAATATGGACAATGCCATTACCAAGATCTATGGAGTGTTCTATATGGCTTTTGAAGTGGTGGAAGAGACCGGGGAAATCGTGGATGTGGACTGTAATGCCACCCTGAAGCTGACCAGGACGTTTATCCGGAAGCTGTTCCTCCACCATGGCATCCTGGAGGAATCTCTGTTCCTGGAACAGGAAGTGGAACAGCGGTATTTCGGCTCTTCCGGAAAGGCCATATTAGCCGCCTACCGGGATGCCCGGCAGCACTACCGGCAGATCGTAGGGAAATGAAGGGGGTGTTGCACATTGCTTGCAACACCCCCTTTTTTGAGTCTCGAGACCCGAGACTCGAGACCGAGCTGTTGCACCAAACGTGCAACAGCTCCTTCTATTACTGCACTAAAGTTCGGGAAAACTCTTTTATGTAACCTTTCTATCAATAAAGAACGAAAAAAATCCCATCCAAAAGAGCTAAAATCGAACGATAGAAAATTACCATATAAAAATATTCGAAAAAAGTCCATTTTCCTCTAGGCTATGGAAAAGTTTTGTGCTATAATAAACCACGTAATCGAAGACAAAAGGATACAGGTTTTGTAAAGGTAAGAGTAAACGGAACTTTCGGCAGCAGCCTGCTGTGGCTCCAGTCAAAGCCAAGTATTCAAAAAGAACTATCGAGGGGAAAGGGGTACATGATTATGTACGAAAAAGATTTGCTTTACGTGATTCAACCCAGCGAATTAACACCGGAAACCTTACGAGTCTTACTCAACCAACATCCTGAGATTAAATTTGTGTCCTTCATGGGCATTGACTTTGCAGGCAATGATACGGATGAAAAAGTTCCTATCAGCGCCCTGCTGGACGATATGGAAACCATGCTTTACAGCCATACGGCCCAGACCGACGGTTCTTCCGTAGTGCTGCCCGGAGTGGCTTCCCTGAACGATGCCCGGGTAGATATGGTGGCTGACCTGTCCGTGAAATGGTTCGTGGACTACAACCTGGACCA
Source organism: Acidaminococcus nyctereutis (assembly GCF_052216985.1). Lineage (NCBI taxonomy): Bacteria > Bacillati > Bacillota > Negativicutes > Acidaminococcales > Acidaminococcaceae > Acidaminococcus > Acidaminococcus nyctereutis. Next base: position 81,961 of record NZ_JBQOUY010000005.1, on the reverse strand, counting down.
CATCGATCCGGAAACCGGCAAATTGGTTGGGACCCTGCGTGTCCCCTGCTTCCTGAAGCACAACGGGGATTTCGTGGATTCCCGGTATCTGCTGAAGAGCACCCTGGAATATGTGGGAGATGAGATCCTGAAAGCCATGAAGGCAGAAGGCAAGGTCCCTGGACTGGCCTTCGATCCCGCCGACGTGGAAAAAATCACTTCCACCAGTGCTACGGAACTGGAATTCTGGGTCAAGACTCCTACGGAAGATGTTTCCACGGAAGCCCTGTCCTCCTCCCAGATCATGCAGGAACAATACTGGGCTCGTACCCGGGGCAATGTCCGGACGGCTTTGGAACAGGCTGTGGAACTGCTGGGCTATTATGGACTGGAACCGGAAATGGGCCACAAAGAAGTGGGCGGTGTCCGGGGCCAGCTGGATGCCAACGGCAATATGACCCATGTCAATGAACAGCTGGAAATCGACTGGAAATATTCCAACGGTCTCCAGGCAGCCGATAATGAGATCCTGGTCCGCACCCTGGTGAAAGAAGTCTTCCGCGCCAACGGTCTGGAAGTCTCCTTCCTGGCCAAACCCATCGTCGGGGTGGCTGGCAGCGGGGAACACACCCATGTAGGACTGGGCTGCATCACCAAAGACGGCAAGTTCTATAACCTGATGAGCCCGGCTGATATGACGAAAGACTTCCTGTCCGCCGTAGGGTATGGCGCCCTGATGGGGATCCTGAAGAACTATGAAGTCCTGAACCCCATCGTATCCTGCACCACTGACGCCTTCAAACGGCTGAAACCTGGGTTCGAAGCTCCGATCTGCATCGTGACCTCCCTGGGCAAAGCTCCGGATGATCCTTCCCGGAACCGTACCATCCTGGCGGGCCTGATCCGCGATCTGGACAACCCCAAAGCTACCCGGTTCGAAATGCGGGCTCCCAACCCCTTCACCAATACCTATATGGCTCTGGCTGGCTTCTACCTGGCTGCTCTGGACGGCATCAAAGCGGCCCTGGGTTCCGGCAAGACCACCGCTGAACTGTGTGCGGAACTGTCCAAGAAGGCTGGAGAAGAAGGCTTCTATCTGGAAAAAAACAGACAGTATCGTTCGGAAAACGATGTATTCGAAGATTACACCGACGAAGAACGGGATAAATACTTCGGTGCTCCTCCTGCAACGGTATGGGAAAACTGCAAAGCCTTTGCAAAGTATCCGGAAAAAGTTGCCGTACTCACTGCCGGCGATATCATCAAACCGGCCTACCTGGAATCCTTCAAGACCGGTGCCCTGATCCGTTGGCAGACGGAACTGCTGAAACATACCATCCCCGACTACCGGACGAAAGTGGCCGCTATGAAACCGGTGGCCAGCGAAAGCAGCACTGCCTGGGATGACGGCATGTGGCAGAGAGTCCAGGAACTGCGGGTCCTGATCGCCAAAGATACGGATACCAGCACCAGCCTGTTCACCCAGATCGGCAAGGCTTTTGCCGATGGAGACTTCGACAAGGCTTCCGACCTGCAGAAGACCCTGGATGCCAAGATGGAAGAACTGGAAGGCCTGTATACGGACTATAAGAACAATATCCTGTAAGAGATACGGAAAGGAGGCTGCTGCGCTGTGCAACGCAAGACCTTTGGTCTCCTGCTGGCGCTCCTGCTTCTTGTCCTGATGCCCCTGACTGGAAAGGCTGCCGCCGTGAAACCGGTGGCAGTCTTCGGGTCTAAGGGTCAAAAAGTGGAAGAAGTACAAGCTATGCTGTCTAAATTGAAGTACTATACGGGCGACATAGATGGAGAGTTCGGAAAAGGGACGCAGACTGCCGTAAAGAAATTCCAACAGAGGAATCGCAAACCACAGACCGGGGAAGTGACCTGGTCCATCTACAATTTGATGAGCAAACAGAGCGGCCTGAGCTTTGGTCGTTTCCGGAAGACCTGGATCATGGAAGCTACGGGATACAGCCCGTCGGATCCGGGAGTCACAGGGGTCACTTATACGGGTGCCATGATGCGCCGAGGTGTGGTGGCGGTGGATCCGGTGATCATCCCTCTGGGCACAAGGATGTACATAATGGGCTATGGCGAAGGATTTGCCTGCGATATCGGTTCAGCCATCAAGGGCAATAAGATCGACTTAGCATTTGATAACCGCGGACAGGCGCTGGAATGGGGCCGTCGGCGGGTACGTGTGTATATACTCTAATTTACAGGAATCGTGGAATAAGGAAGAGGAGTGAAGGCTTTGCTGACAGCAGAAGAAATCCCAGGATGGATGGTCCGGAAATTTGAAGAGAATTCGTTCATGAAGCTGGCGGACGTGAAACTGGAAAAAGTAGAATGTGGATACTGTGAACTGAGTATGGATGCCGATCCAGAACATAAGCACGGCAACCGGTACGGGGTGATCCACGGGGGAGCGCTCTTTACCCTGGCGGATACGGCCATGGGGGCTGTGGGCTACAGCATCGGCTGCAAAGTGGTCACCCTTTCCAGTTCCATCAACTTCCTGAGCAATACCAGTGCAAAAGAAAAAGTATGGGCCAAGGCTTCGCTGGTCCATGCCGGACGTTCTACGGTGGTGACCCGGGTCATGATCTATGACCATACAGGGAAAGAGATGGCTGACGTGACGGGGACCATGTTTGTCATCGGCCATTTTGACGAAATTCCTAAAAAGTGGTAAAATATTCCTACATTTAGGCTTAAAATCGAGAATAAAACCATAAAACAGGAGGAACCTTATGGATTTCGCATTAACCGATGAACAGCTGGATTTACAGGCGATGGTGAAGGATTTCGTGGATAAGGAAATCGTTCCCTATACGGAAGAAATGGACCGGGAGAACCATGCCAGACCGGAGATCTTCCAAAAGGCAGGGGATATGGGCCTGCTGAACCTGGTTGTTCCGGAAGAATATGGCGGCCCTGGTCTGGACAGCATCACCATTGCTACCATCTATGAAGAACTGGGCAAGGGCTGTGCCGGTATCGCTACGTCTATTGCGGCCAATGCCCTGGCTTCCTATCCCATCCTGCTGGCCGGCAACGAGGAGCAGAAAAAATACCAGTGCGACCTGCTGAATGCTGGCAAACTGGCTGCTTTTGCCCTGACGGAACCGGGAGCCGGCTCCGATGCAGGGGCCGTGGCCACCAAGGCCGTCAAAGACGGGGACCACTATGTGCTGAACGGCAATAAAGTCTTCATCACCAATGGGGGCATCGCCGACAGCTTCCTGGTATTTGCCAACACCCGGAAAACTGGCGGGATCCGCGGGCTGACTGCATTCATCGTCCCCAAAGATACGCCGGGCTTCAGCGTAGGCCGGAAAGAAGACAAGATGGGGATCCGTCCCTCCAATACATGTGAACTGATCCTGGAAGATGTGGTGGTTCCGGAATCTATGCGGGTAGGCCGGGAAGGACAGGGCTTCCGCATCGCCATGAATACCCTGGACAGCGCCCGTCCTTTCGTGGCGGCTGTGGCTGTGGGGCTGGCGCAGTCCTGCCTGGATATCGCAGCCCATTATGCCCGGGAAAGAAGACAGTTCGGCCAGCCCATCGCCTCCTTCCAGATGGTCCAAGCTATGATCGCTGATATGGCTATGAAAGTAGAGACCGCTCGGCTGATGGTCCACAAAGCCTGCTGGATGCGGGACCAGGGCGTGGAATTCGGCAAAGAAGCAGCCATGAGCAAATGCTTTGCTTCCGATGTGGCGATGGAAGTGGCTACCGATGCAGTCCAGATCATGGGCGGTTACGGCTATATGAAAGATTATCCCATGGAAAAGAAGATGCGGGATGCCAAGATCCTCCAGATTTACGAAGGCACCAACCAGATCCAGCGGATGGTCATTGCCAACAAGATTTTGTATTGATGAAAAGGGGCTGTTGCATGCGCAACAGCCCCTTTTTGAGGTCTCGGGTCTCGAGTCGTGAGTCGCGGGCTTGTTGGTGCAAGCCCGAAGATTCGGTTTCGCTGCTTTCAGCCGATTTTGTCGTACTATCCTATAGAAAAATACAGAACGGCTTGAACGTCCAGGCTCGCGACCCGTGACCCGCAGCTCGCGATCGGGGGTGTGAATTTTTTCACACCCCCTTTCTGCTTTAATTTTCAGAATACCGCGGTTGTCAAGGCAGAAAAAATAGCATATAATGTTCTATGTATACAAAAAGCGGCATCTCCGCCTTTGGAGGCCAATAGAAGGATATAGGAGAGAAAAACAAATGATCAGTGCTGGATTGTTAGCCGAAGCGAAAGAAACGGTAAGGGATTTGAGCGTTCGAGAATTGATCGAAGAAGCCATCCGCAATGGGGAAGGGACTTTTTCGGACAGGGGCGCTCTGCGGGTGACCACCGGGACCCATACGGGCCGTTCTCCCAAGGATAAATTCATTGTGGATACTCCGCTGACCCATGATGTGGTGAACTGGAACAACAATCAGCCCTGCAGCCAGGAGACCTTTGACCGGTTGTATGCCAAGTGCGAACAATACATCAAGACCCATCGGGTCTACGTAAAGAATGTGAAGGCCGGAGCTGACCCCAAGTACCAGATCCGAGTGAAGTTTATCAACGAGATGGCCTGGCAGACGGTATTTGTCAGCCAGCTGTTCATCAAGACCGATGAACCCAGCACGGTCCAGGAAGATTTCACGGTGATCTCCCTGCCCAGTGTGGAAGCGGATCCGGCTGTGGATCACACAAATTCGGAAACCTTCATCATCCTGAATTTCGATAAAAAAGTTGTCTTGATCGGTGGCGGTATGTACGCCGGAGAACTGAAGAAATCCATCTTCTCCGTCATGAATTATCTGCTGCCGCTCCAGGATATCCTGACCATGCACTGCTCCTGCAACGAAGGCAAGAAAGGGGACGTAGCTCTGTTCTTCGGTCTGTCCGGTACGGGCAAGACCACGCTGTCTGCCGATCCCCAGCGGGCATTGATCGGAGATGATGAACACGGCTGGGGAGACAACGGTGTATTCAACATCGAAGGCGGCTGCTATGCCAAGTGCATCGATCTGACGGAAGACAGTCAGCCGGAAATCTACCGGGCCGTCCGTTTCGGTGCCGTTATGGAAAATGTAGTGGTGGACCCCAAGGATGGGGTGCCTGATTTCTCCGACAGCAGCATCACGGAAAACACCCGGGTGGCCTATCCGTTGGACTATATTCCTAACGCCAAACTGCCCAGCATGGCCGGTCATCCCAAGAACATCATTTTCCTGACGGCCGATGCCTTCGGGGTGCTGCCTCCCATCTCCAAACTGACCAAGGAACAGGCCATGTACCATTATCTCACCGGCTATACCAGCAAAGTGGCTGGGACGGAGCGAGGGATCACGGAACCCCAGGCTACGTTCTCTACGGCTTTCGGAGCCCCTTTCCTGCCCCTGCCTCCGCTGACCTATGCCAAACTGTTGGGCGAACGGATCGCTGAGCATGACACCAATGTATACCTAGTGAACACTGGCTGGAGCGGCGGCCCTTACGGTGTGGGCAAACGGATGAAGCTGGCCTATACCCGCGCCATGATCCATGCCGCATTGGACGGAGAACTGGGGAAAGAAGGCTGGACCACCATGCCACTGTTCGGGGTCTCCATCCCCAAATCCTGCCCCAATGTACCCAGTAGTGTACTGAATCCCCGGAGCACCTGGGAAGACAAGGCTGCCTATGACGAGACGGCTCGGAAACTGGCACGGCTGTTCCAGGAGAACTTCAAGAAATTCCAGGGCGAAGTGACGGAAGATATCGCATCCGCTGGCCCGGTGGGGGAATAAGCGGTTTCTGCAGTGCAGAAACCAGTCACGGGCCGAGGGGCATGAGTCGCGGGCTTGTTGGTACAGCCCGGAGGGTGCTGCTTTTAAAATAAAAGGGTTTGGCAGTGCCTTCTTTGGGTGAGAAATCGAACGGAAATCTTGTACGTCCAGGCTCGCGACCAAAGGGGTGTTGCCATTATGCAACACCCCTTTTTTATGCTATAATTATAAATTGCAATGAACGGGAAGGCGGTGTATGTATGGCAGAAACTGTCTATTGCGCTGATGCAGAGGCTACGGAGGCACTGGGCCGGAAGTTAGGGCGCCTGTGCCGGGACGGGGATGTATTTCTCCTGGACGGGGACCTGGGAACGGGGAAGACCTGTCTGGCGACCGCGGCAGCCGTGGCACTGGGCGTGGATCCACAGGAAGTGACATCTCCCACTTTTTCGCTGATGAATGTCTACCATGGCAGCAGGCTGAACATCAAACATTTCGACCTGTACCGGATCAACTGGCCGGAGGAACTGGAAGATATCGGGTTTTCCGAATATGCCGGCGGTGACGGGGTGACGTTCATCGAGTGGGCGGAACTGTTCCCGGAATACATGCCGGAAGAGAATCTGGAATTGAAATTGACACGCCAGGGAGAGGGACGGCAGATCGAACTGTGCCCCCATGGCAGGCGGTATGAGGAATTGGCCCGGGCTCTCGTGGCTCCAAAGGGCTGGGAAGGTTGAAAACGTGCTGACATTGGGAATCGATACAGCGACCCGGGTTTGCTCCGTGGCCGTCTGTGACAACAAGAAAATCTTAGGGAGCCTGGAAGTGAATGTGGGGCTGACCCATTCGGAGGGGCTGGTGCCCCAGCTGGAAACCCTGCTGAAGCTGGCCCGGGTAGAAAAAAAACAGCTGGAGCTGATCGCCATAAGCCGGGGACCGGGTTCCTTTACGGGTCTGCGGATCGGCATGGCTACGGCGGAGGCTATGGCTTATGCTTTGGGTCTGCCCCTGGTGGCTGTGGATACCCTGAAGGCTATCGCCTATAATCTGCCGGTGGCAGGGGTACGGCTGGTACCCGTTCTGGATGCCCAGAAGGGCAATCTGTATGTGGGCAGCTACCGATGGGAAGAAGACCGCCTGGTGGAAAGTGGACCGGTGCGGATCGCGGCAGCCAAAGAACTGGCCGCACAGCTCCAAGAAGGGAAAGAACCGGCCATCCTCATGGGAGAATGCCATCGGGTGCCGGGTACGGAAAACTGTGACCGGGTCAGCCTGGCTCCGGAAAGCGCCCGTCTGCCCAGAGGCTCTTCGGTGGCCATCCTGGGCGCAGCCCAGTATGTACCGGGCGGGGATCTCCACAGCTATTTCGGTATGGACCCATTCTATATCCGTCGGTCGGAAGCGGAGGAATTATGGGAAAAGAGACATCCGGAAGGACGGTAAGGCCACTCATCCGGGAAGATCTGTCCTGGCTGCTGCCTTTGGACGCAGGTTCCTTCGCCGAAGCTTGGACGGAAGGGACCTGGGTGGAGGAATTGACGGGCCGGCTGAGCCATTATATCGCCCTGTTGGATCAGGGCCGGCCTGTGGCTTTCGGGGGCTTCTGGCTGGTGGCTGGAGAAGCCCAGGTCATGCGCCTGGCAGTGGACCCGAAACGGCGGGGGGAAAAGCTGGGACTGGCCCTCTTGGAAGCTATGCTGGCGGAAGCCGTCCGGCTGGAAGCGACAGAAATGACACTGGAAGTCCGGGAAGGGAATCTCCCTGCCCGCCGGACCTACGACCATGTGGGATTTGCGGAATGCGGGAGGCGTCCCGGGTACTATGGAGACAATGGGGAAGCGGCCATCTTGATGCGCCGTGACCTATGAATTGAGGAGATCATGACGGAAAAAGCAATCAATATCTTGGGAATCGAAAGCAGCTGTGACGAAACGGCTGCGGCAGTGGTGCGGAACGGACGGGAAGTGCTGTCCAATGTGGTATCCACCCAGATCCTGGTCCATCGGAAATTCGGAGGCGTGGTGCCGGAAATCGCTTCCCGGAAACATATCGAGCATGTGATGCCGGTGATCCATAAGGCGCTTACCGACGCGGCCATGACACTGCAGGACGTGGACGCCATCGCGGTCACCTATGGACCGGGACTGGTGGGGGCGCTCCTGGTGGGCCTCAGTGCTGCCAAAGGGCTGGCCCTGGGCAGCGGGAAACCGTTGATTGGGGTGAACCACCTGGAAGGCCATGTATTTGCCAATTTCCTGGCCGATCCGGACTTGCAGCCGCCCTTCCTGGCCCTGGTGGTCAGCGGGGGACATACTTCCCTTTTGGTGGTGGAAGATTACAATACCTTCCGGCTCCTGGGCCAGACCCGGGACGATGCGGCCGGAGAAGCGTTCGACAAGATCGCCCGGTTCATGGGGCTGCCCTATCCGGGAGGCCCGGAAATCGAACGGCTGGCCCAGACCGGCGATCCGGCGTCTGTAGATTTTCCCAGGCCGCTTTTATCCGGCTGTTTTGATTTCAGCTTCAGCGGCCTGAAAAGTGCCGTCATCAATTACCTCCATACAGAAGAACAGCGGAAAAACGGTTTCCGCCGAGAAGATGCAGCGGCCTCCTTCCAGCAGGCCATCGTGGATGTACTGGTGAAAAGGAGCCAGGAAGCCATCCGGGCTACAGGCCTGAAGAAAATCGTCCTGGCCGGAGGGGTTTCGGCCAACCGGCGTCTCCAGGAAGCGCTGGCAAAGGGGGCAAGGGAAGCCGGGGCGGAACTGGTCCATCCCACACCCATCCTCTGCACGGATAACGCGGTGATGATCGGGGTGAGGGGATATTACCAGTATCTGAACCATGATTTCGCCAGCTTGGATTTGAATGCGGATCCAAGCTTGAAGTTGGGGGAATGAAAAAGGGACTGTGAAAAAATGAAGAATCATTTTTTCACAGTCCCTTTTTTATTCCTTTTCCTTTTTGATTTGGGCCAGATAGCGATACATGGTGGCTTGGGAGCAGTGGAGGGCTTCCGCCGCCTTAGGGACGGCTCCTTTCAGCAGGAAGAAGCCTTTTTGCTCCAGTGTACGGGTCAGATCCAGCTTCTTTTGCTGGGGCATTTTTTCAGGTACTGGGGAAGCAGACAGGTCCTGCTGGAGTACCCCCTCTAAGATGGTGTCCAGGGAACTGCCAGGTTCTCCGGGAGCTTCTGGCTCTTGGGAGGGAGCTGGCTCCACGGCTGCTGCCAGAAAGGAAACCGCTTCCGGGCTCTTGAGGATGGGCGGTTCCCCTCTGTCTTCCAGATCCATGGCATGAAGATCAGTATAGGAAAAGAAGCTGGGTTCTGCATTGATGTACTGGTCCGGATGGCATAGGCTGTAGACTTTGGAAGATAGGGCACGGTACCGGGAATCGTCGAAATTGATGCACAGAAGGCCGATCAGGCTGCCGTCCTTATCCTTGAGGAACATGATGGAGCAGCGGAGCAGATGGCCGTTGGCGGAAACCCCCTGATAGTTCAGCTTCCATTTTTCTTTTTCATAACTTTTTTGGGCCAGCATCTCCCGGACGCCTTTCGTCATCTGGGCGCCTACCGTCCGGCCGGTGATGTGGCCGTTAGCGATGGCCACTACACAGGGTGTCTCCTGTTTCATATCATAAAGAACGATTTCGTAATCCGGTCCTAGGGTGAGACTTAAGAATTCTACGAGCTGGGTGAATTTCCTGAGCTGGAAGGGTGACATCGTGGTCTCCTTTCTTATTGTACTTCAGACTCTGTTTTTCTCTATTTTACTATGGAGTCAGCAAAATTACAACGATTTAATAAAAAAATATCATATCAAGGACGATAATGATAAAATAATCTTGAAACAAAAGAAAAAAATAAATAAACGAGAAAAGCGTTGACAAATTTCTGATAAAAAGGTATTATAAACATGCAATCAGGAACTAAATAAGAAAATAAACTTAAAATGCAATAATTTATCCTCACTCCTGATTGTGCCAAACAGATACTGACCGCTCATCGTTATTTGATGCTCTGTGGAGAAGCTGCGATAACCGGGGTGTCTCGTATAATCCATCGGGTGACAGCACCCAATTATAGAAGGTATATCTTATGAAAACGTATCCACTGAACGTCCCTGCTCCTCATCATTACACCTTCGCTGTCCGTGATATCCCTGATGTCACTGTAGAACAGCGGGAACGGGCCCTGAAAGCTACCCACTACAATGAATTCGCTTTCCCTGCCGGCATGTTGACCGTTGATATGCTCTCCGACTCCGGCACCACCGCAATGACCAACCAACAGTGGGCCAGCCTGTTCCTGGGCGATGAAGCCTATGGACGGAACACCGGTTACTATGTACTGCTGGATACGTTCCGGGACATCTTCGAACGGGGCGGCGAAAAGAACTGGAAGAAGATCATCGACCTGGTCCGCACCGACTGCCGGGACGTGGAAAAAATGATGGACGAAGTCTATCTGTGCGAATATGAAGGCGGCCTGTTCAACGGCGGCGCTGCCCAGATGGAACGGCCCAACAGCTTCATCATCCAACAGGGCCGTGCTGCGGAATCTGTCCTGATGGAAATCGTCCGGAAGATCCTGGCCCAACGCCATCCGGGCAAAGTGTTCACCATTCCTTCCAACGGCCACTTCGATACCACCGAAGGGAACATCAAACAAATGGGCTCCATCCCCCGGAACCTGTATCATAAGGAAATCCTGTACGAAGTCCCCGAAGGCGGCAAATACGCAAAGAACCCGTTCAAAGGGAACATGGACATCGAGAAACTGGAACAGCTGATCCAGGGCGTAGGTCCGGAAAATATTCCCCTGATCTTCACCTGCATCACCAACAACCCCATCTGCGGGCAGCCTGTTTCCATGGGCAACATCAAAGAAATCAACCGGGTCGCTCATAAATACAACATCCCGCTGGTATTCGACGTGGCAAGATGGGCAGAAAACTGCTACTTCATCAAGATGAACGAAGAAGGCTACCAAGATAAATCCATTGCAGAAATCGCTTCCGAAATGTTCTCCTACTGCGATGCCTTCACCATGTCTGCCAAGAAAGACGGCCATGCCAATATGGGCGGCATGCTGGCCTTCCGCGACAGAGGCCTGTTCTGGAAGAATTTCTCCGACTTCAACGAAGACGGCTCCATCAAGACCGACGTGGGCGTTCTGCTAAAAGTGAAACAGATCTCCTGCTACGGGAACGATTCCTACGGCGGCATGAGCGGCCGGGATATCATGGCTCTGGCCGTAGGCCTGTATGAATCTTGTGACTTCAACTACATGCACGAACGGGTACAGCAGTGCGAATACCTGGCCCAGGGCTTCTACAAAGCCGGTGTCAAAGGGGTTGTGCTGCCGGCTGGCGGCCACGCTGTGTACATCAATATGGATGAATTCTTCGACGGAAAACGGGATCATACCACCTTCGCCGGGGAAGGCTTCTCCCTGGAATTGATCCGCCGCTACGGCATCCGGGTTTCCGAACTGGGCGACTATTCCATGGAATACGACCTGAAGACCCCGGAACAGCAGGCAGAACTGGCCAACGTGGTACGGTTCGCCATCGACCGCAGCCGTCTGACCCAGGAACACCTGGACTATGTGATCGCTGCTGTGAAGGCACTGTACGAAGACCGGGCCAGCATCCCCAACATGCGCATCGTCTGGGGCCACAAACTGCCCATGCGTCACTTCCATGCCTTCCTGGAACCCTATGCTCCTTCTGAAGACCAAAAATAAGAAATAGGCAACTCCAAAGAGAAGGAACGCCTACACGCTTCTTTATCCACTGGCTCAGGAGCGATTCCTTACCCCTTAAGGAATCGCTCCTTTCTTATTTGCTTTCATTTTCTATCATTTCAAATTATTTCACCAAATGCTATAATGTTTTTACTGTATCCCAGGAGAAGAAAACTATGGATGAACAAACTGCAATCAATGAACAGCTCTATAGAGTGAACGATTTACAGCAAGAAGGAAAAGCAGCCTCTGACATAGCAGAAGGACAGCGGGACGGATTCCAGTCCAAGTGGGGATTTATCTTAGCCTGCATCGGATCTGCCGTCGGCATGGGGAATATCTGGCGCTTTCCCGTCATGGTATCGAAATACGGCGGGATGACTTTCCTGATCCCCTTTTTCTTCTTTGTCATCCTGATCGCCGCTACCGGCGTCATCGAAGAAATGTCTTTTGGACGGATCGCCAAAGCCGGCCCCATCGGCGCCTTTGGTACGGCCACGGAACTGCGCTGGCATGACCGGAAGAAGGGGGAATGGATCGGCATGATCCCTGTGCTGGGCTCCCTGGCCCTGGCCATCGGCTATACCTGTGTGGTGGGCTGGGTGGTGAAATACACCTATCTGGCTTTTACCGGAAGCCTGTCGGCCATGGGGCAGGACCTGCCTCAGATCGCCAGCTTGTTTGAAACCACAGCCACTACTTTCGGCAACAACTTCTGGCTGATCGTGGCCTGCCTGGGCTCCTTCCTGATCATGGGGATGGGGGTTGCCAGCGGCATCGAAAAAGCCAACAAGATCATGATGCCGGCCCTCTTCACCATGTTCCTGTTCCTGCTCTGCTATGTGTTCATCTTGGATAAATCGGAAGCCGGCTACTAATATATCTTCACGTTCAATCCGGAGGGGCTGAAGAATCCGTTTGTCTGGGTCTATGCCTTCGGCCAGGCTTTCTTCACCCTGTCCATCGCCGGCAGCGGTACGGTCATCTACGGATCCTACCTCAGCGATAAGGAAGACGTGGTGGGGGCTGCCAAATATGTAGCATTCTTCAACTTGCTTTCCGCCATGCTGGCCGCCTGCGTGATCATCCCGGCCATGGCCATCACCGGTGAAAAGCTCTATTCCGGCGGACCCGGCCTGATGTTCATCCATCTGATCCCGGTGTTCAACGGCATGCCCGCAGGCCGTCTGGTGGTCATCATCTTCTTCATCTGTGTGCTGTTCGCCGGGGTCAGCTCCCTGGTGAACCTGTATGAAGCTCCGGTCGCTACCCTCCAGGAACAGTTCGGCTTTAAACGGATGCCGGCTGTAGCCACCATCGGGGTGCTGGGCTGTGTATCGGCCCTCCTCATCCAGGGCATCGTGTCTGAATGGATGGACGTGGTCTCCATCTACATCTGCCCCTTGGGTGCTGTCCTGGCTGGCCTGATGTTCTACTGGGTGGGCGGAAAAGAATTCGTCCTCAAGGCTGTCAATACCGGACGGGAAACGTCCATCGGCGCTTGGTTCTATCCCTTAGGGAAATACGTGTTCTGTGTCATTGCCATTGCTGCCCTGGTCATCGGGGCCGCCCTGGGCGGTATCGGCTGACCATTGACGGCGGCTGCTGGTCGGGGGTGTGAAAAAATCCACACCCCCGTTCTCATAAGCCGCATAGCGGCTCGGTCTCGGGTCTCGAGACTCACGACTCGAGACCCGAGACCTCAAAAAGGGGCTGTTGCGCATGCAACAGCCCCCCTCTCTATTCCCCTGTATTATCAGAATATTACCTGTTTTACATTGGGAAAAGTTCTGATTTGGCATTGGTGTAAAAAGTGATATAATATAGACTGTGAAAAGGGGCGCTTGGCGCCAGCCTTTTAATATTTGGGTAGGAGTGATTTGGAATGGCATTTATGGACGAACTGAAGGCTCGTGTTAAACCTGCACAAAAGGTGATTGTGCTGCCGGAAAACGACAGTGACAGAGCTCTGAAGGCTGCTGCTATCGTTGCGAAGGAAGGTTTTGCTAAAATCGTGCTGGTAGGGGATCCTGCAAAGCTGCAGAAAGATGCAGAACGTCTGGGCATCAGCTTTGACGGCGTGAAGATCGTCAACCCTGCAACCTATGAAAAGATGGACGAACTGTGTGCTTATTTCGCAGAACGGAGAAAGAAAAAGGGCATGACCGTGGAAAAAGCACGGGAAATCATGCTGAATGATACCACCTTCTTTGGGGCTGGCCTGTTGGCCATGGGCGATGCTGACGGCGTCGTTTCCGGTTCTACCCGGACTTCTGCTGATACCATCAAAGCCGGTCTGCAGGTTGTAGGGGTGAAACCCGGCAACAAGACCGTATGCAGCGGTTTCATCGTGCTGAGCGACAAAGAAAACCTGGGCGACCATGGCAAGCTGGTCTTCGGCGACTGCGGCGTCATCATCGAACCGACCGCTGAACAGCTGGCCGATATCGCTGTCAGCTGCGCTGAACGGGCTAAGACCACCCTGGAAATCGCAGAACCGAAAGTGGCTCTGCTGTGCTACTCCACCAAAGGTTCCGGCTCCGGTGAAGAAGTGGACAAAGTCAAAGAAGCCGTTGAAATCCTGAAATCCCGGAACGTAGACTTCGCTTTCGATGGCGAACTGCAGGCTGATGCTGCCCTGGTTCCCGAAGTGGGCGAACGGAAGGCTCCTGGCTCCAAAGTGGCCGGTCATGCTAACGTGCTGATTTTCCCGAACCTGTGTGCTGCCAACATCGGCTACAAACTGGTTGAACGGTTCAGCGGTGCTACCTGCCTGGGGCCTCTGGTACAGGGCCTGGCAAAACCTGTCCTGGATCTGAGCCGCGGCTGCTCCACCCAGGACGTAGTGGATGTAGTGGCTGTCTGCGCCAGCGACGCCATTGCAGCAGAAGGCAAGTGATTTGTGTAAAAAAGGGGGCTGTTGCGCGTGTGTAGTTTTCACACGTGCAACAGCCCCCTTTTTTTTTATTCCAGCGATTCAAAATAGGAGAAACGCCAGCCTTTCAAGGTCTTCACATAAGGGAAGATGGTCTTTTTGGTTTCCACCACATTGGTCTTCCCATGGACCGGATCTTCCATGATGGGAGTGGAAATCTCCAGGTTGATGCGGGTGGGGGATTCCCGGACGATGTTGATGGTGGAAGTCCCTTTCCGGGGATCCTGGGCCTTGGCGCTGGGGGCCACATACAGCTTCCCATCAAATTCCCGGTACATCCGGCTGTCGCTGATGATGAAACTGGACAGGGCTTCGGTGAAACATTCATTGACCCGGGTCTTCAGGGCCAGCATAGTGGGATACTTTTTGTCGGCTACCGTATAGTAGATCATATATCCGGTGTCTCGTTCTCCCTTGCCGTCTGTTTTTAGCGGATGGTGTTCGAACCATTCGAAAACAGTGTTGGCTTCTTGGAAAGCCTGGGCTACTTCCTGATCGGTGGGAGCTTCCGGGGAAGCAAAGACTGTCAGGGCTGCTGACAGTACCAGGATGGCGGATAAGAATAAAGAACGTACGATTTTCATGGACGCACTCTCCTTCAGTTTGATTCTTTTATTGTATCATAATTTGGCAGGATGTGGTATCATCTTCCCTGTAGGTCCATGGAAGACAGATTCTTCCATGGACAATCATCCATGAAAGAGGAGGGGATATCCATGAAATATCAAGGAGTGATCTTTGATCTGGATGGGACTTTGCTGGATACCTTGACGGATCTGTGGAAGGCCGTAGATGCAGCCTGCCGGAAATACGGCTATGCCCCCCGGACCCGGCTGCAGGTGCGGCGGGCCCTGGGCAATGGGCTGGAAAGGCTGCTGCGGCTTTCGCTGCCTGAAGATATCGGAGAGGAGCCGTTCCAGGCGGTTTTCCAGTTTTTCCGGGGATATTATTTGGAACACTGCCATGAAGAGACCCGCCCCTATGAGGGAATCCCTAAACTGCTCTGCCAGCTGCAGCAGAAGGGCATCCGGATGGCCATCGTCTCCAACAAAGCACACCCGGCAGTATTGGAACTCCGGGACCGGTATTTCCCGGAAACCCTGCAGGTGGCCATCGGGGAAAGTAGGGAGATCCGTCGGAAACCGGCACCGGATACGGTGTTTAAGGCCTTGGAGGAACTGGGGATCTCTCGAGAACAGGCCGTATATGTGGGCGATTCCGAAGTGGACAAAAAGACAGCGGACAACGCTGGCATGGACTGTTTCCTGGTCACTTGGGGCTTCCGGGACCGGGATGAATTGGCGGCCCTGGAACCCACCGCCCTCATCGACCGGCCGGAACAGATCTTGGAGAGGGTAATGTGAACAAAGGGGTTGTTGCGCGTGTGTGGTCTTCACACGTGCAACAACCCCTTCTTTCTATTTCCTGTATGCCATTTCCAGTTCCGTACTGGTGAATTGGGTCCCTTCCAGGTTGGCGTGGCTCAGGTCGGCATCATCCAGATTGGCATTGGTGAGCACGGCCTTGCTCAGATTGCTCTCTTCCAGGGAGGCACTCATGAGATTGGCGTTCTTGAAATTGGCTTCCGGCAGGCTGGCTCGGCGGAGGCGGGCATTGTACAGATTGGCAGAGGTAAAGTTGGCCCCCCGCAGCTGAGTGCCGAAGAACCAGCTCCGGGCCAGGTTGGCAGAAAAGAAATTCGCCATGGCTCCATTGGCATAGTCGAAATTGCTTTCCCGCAGATCCGCCGTATACAGATTGGCGAAAGTCAGGAGTGCATGGGAGAAACTGGTCCGGTACGCAGTGACCCCTACCAGGGAGCTGCGGTTCAGGACAGTATGGGAAAAATTGGCGTTGGATAGGTCCGCTCCTTCCAGATCGGAACCGGCCATATAGGCGTTGCGGAGGCTGGCTTTCTGGAGGTTGGCTTCTTTCAGATCGGCATCTTCCAGGATGGCATTGGTCAGATTGGCATAGCTCAGATCTGCCCCCTGGAGGTTGGCACCGGTTAGGTCCGCATCCCGCAGATAGGCTCCCCGCAGATCTCCCCCTGGGCAGGAACGGGTGGCCTGCAACTGGTCCACATCGCTTTGCCGGTAGGCCAGGGCGGGTACAGCCATAGCAAAAACCAGTAGGAGCGTGAGAAATGATTTCTTTCCAAACATGGTTCAGGCCTCCTCCAGGATGGCAGAAAAGTCACGGGGATCTTCCGGCAGTTCCGGTATGATTTTCCAGGGATGATAGACTTCCAGACGGTCCTTTGGATAAGAAGAACCCTTCAGGACGATCAGGCTCCGGACACCGATGGCTTGGGCACAGGTGATGTCATGGGGCGTATCTCCTACAACGATGAGCTGATCGGGAGTCACGGCAGGATCTGCCTCCTGGACTTTTTCCCATAATGCCTTGGACAGATCGTCCCGGAGCTCACTGATTTCCCCGAAGGCACTGCGGCCATAGTCGAATTCCTTTTCGATGCCGAAATACTGGAGCTTGGCATGGGCCGCGGCTTCACAGTTCCCGGTGAGCAGCAGGGAAGTGGTCCCGGGATCCTGCCGGATCCATTCCAGGGTCTCTTTGACATGGGGGAGCAGGTGCCCGTTTTTTTCCACCAAAGACGCAGGCAGCTTGTGGCCGTAGGCAGTGAGCATATGGGCTATTTCTTCCGGGCTGCAGCAGCCTTGGATGCCTTCGATGGCTTTGCGGGCGATATAGGTGTCCGTCCGGCCGGCCATGCCGTAGGTGAATTCAAATTGATCCAGGCCGTACAATTCCTTGATGGTATCTTTCATGGCGGCGACTCCCGCATAATTGGTCAGGAGCAGGGTCCCGTCGATATCCCAACAGATGTATTTCATGATGCGTTCTTCCTTTGTCTGCAAAAGAAGCTGTGAAACAGGGACCGGCATTTCTGGCCGGGCAGGTTCCACAGCTTAGTTTTTTAGCAGAGCCAGCTGTGCTGGTCTCTTGCGGCCCTTGGCCGCCTTCTTCATTCTTTGTTCTTTTTCCAGGTCATAAATTTCTTCAGTTTGGCGCCAGCGTTCTTGGCCCGGCGGATGGGTTTGACCATCTTTTTCCGCTGGGGCTTCATGTCTTTGATCGAGCCATAGTCTCCCCGCTTCAGGGTGGTGAGTTTGGTCTGGTCAGGTCCGAACTCCTGGCGCAGGAACACCGCTACCTGTTCCGGGCTGGCAGCGCTTTCCAGCGTAAAGACATCGGCTTCCACATAGCCGTAACTGGGGAATACATGGAGGAAAATATGGCCATTGGTACACAGCATGACGAAGCAAAAATCGTCCCCTTCATCATTCTCCGTAGCATATAGGGCCAGTTCCTTCAGAATGAAGCGTTCAGCTGCTTCTTCTAATATATCTCTGATCTTTTCTTTATCGAATACGACTTCTTCCATACAACGGTACATGTCCAATGCAGCTTGGGTACCTTTTCCAATCACGTGGCGTTCACTTCCTTTGGGATGCTTCAAATTTTGTCCTGATTTCAGCTTCCTCATTATACCGTAATTCAATAGGCACTGTCAAAAAAAACGGAAAACTGTGCTATAATAAGTAAAACATATGTTCAGGAGGAACCATGGGGCATGTCCGGACCAGTATCTATTGAACTCACCATAAAGAATATCGTATTTCAGGCTGCAGAAGGGACCTTCTGTGTGTTCCGGGGAGAAAATCCGGAAGTGGGGACGATTTCCGTTGTCTATAAGGGGCGGGCTCCTTTTGCCGGAGAACAGGTGCGCCTTGTGGGAGAGTGGGGGGACCATCCCCGGTTCGGGAGGCAGTTCCAAGCCCAGAGCTGGGAAGCTGTCCAGCCTAAGGGAGCAGAAGGCCTGGTGAAGATGCTGGGCAGCGGCGTCTTGAAGGGCGTGGGTCCGGCCATGGCCCAGCGGATCGTGGACAAGTTCGGGGAAGAGACCCTGAAGATCCTGGAGCAATCTCCGGAACGGCTGCGGGAAGTCAACGGCATCGGGAAGAAAAAGGCAGAAGCCATCGTGGCTTCTTATGGAGAGCTGAAAGACAATCGGGAACTGATCTTTTTCCTGGAGAGCCACGGCATCAGCGGGAATTATGCCCCCCGGATCCAGGCTCTCTACGGCAATACGGCGGTGACCCGGATCAGCAACAACCCCTATTGCCTGGCAGAAGAAGTGGACGGCATCGGTTTCCGTACTGCAGATGCCCTGGCCAGGAATCTGGGAGTGGATGAGCATGATGAAGACCGGATCCGGGCAGGAATCCACTATACCCTGCTCCAAGGCGCCAGCCAGGGTCATACCTGTGTACCGGACCGGTGGCTGGTGGATATGGCGGCCAAAGTCCTCCAGTTGGATCCCCTGGAAGTGGAGCAGGTGTTCCAGCAGCTCTTGAGGGACAATCTTCTCCGGACGGAAGACAGGGGAGACCATGTGTGCGTATACCCAGAATACCTGTACTGGGCAGAAGAGGGGGTCGCCCATCGGCTGCTGGCTCTCCGGGATAATGTGAATGCCCTGTGGAAGGTGGATTACCAAAAGATCATCCGGGAATGGGAACAGGACGAACGGATCCATCTGGCGCCAGAACAGGCAGAAGCCGTGAAAGCTTCCGTGGATCACGGGGTCTTTGTGCTCACCGGCGGTCCCGGCACCGGGAAGACCACGGTCATCAAGGGGATCCTTTCGGTGATGGAACAGGCGGGATGCAAGATCCTCCTGGCAGCGCCTACAGGACGGGCTGCCAAACGCTTGGCAGAAAGTGCTGGGAAGCCAGCCCAGACCGTCCATCGGCTGCTGGAATATACCCCTAACGGAGAAGGCGATTCCTTCTGGGGCCGGGATGAAAGCAATCCCCTGGAGGCGGATGCCGTGATCGTGGATGAAGCTTCCATGATGGACATCGTGCTCATGTACAACCTGCTGAAAGCCCTGCCTCTGGGCTGCCGGCTGATCTTAGTTGGGGATGTGGACCAGCTGCCCAGCGTAGGACCCGGCTCCGTGCTCCAGGATATCATCCGCAGCGGGACCATGCCCATCGTCCGCCTGGAGAATGTGTTCCGGCAGGCGGAACTGAGCCCCATCGTCCGGAATGCCCACCGGATCAACCAGGGAGCGATGCCCCAGTGGGAGGGAGAGAAGGATTTCAGTTTCCAGGAATTCGCTACGGAAGAAGAGACCATGTATTATGTGGTGGATCTGTACGCCAGATTGGCAGGGCAGGACCCTCTGGAAAATGTCCAGGTGCTGACCCCCATGCACAAGAACCTGTGCGGGGTGGAGAACCTGAATACTTTGATCCAGGCCCGGGTGAACCCGCCGGATCCAGAAAAGAGGGAATACCATACCAGTTTCCTGGCCCTCCGGGAAGGTGACAAGGTGATGCAGATCCGGAACAATTATGATAAGAACGTGTTCAATGGAGATATCGGGCGGGTTCGCAGCATCCAGGGGGCTTATGTGACAGTGGATTTCCCGGATCGGGCAGAGGGGGAAGCCGTGACCTATGAAGGCGCAGAGATCTCAGACCTGCGCCTGGCTTATGCCATGAGTGTCCATAAATCCCAGGGCAGCGAATATGGCGCCGTCATCATGCCATTGGTGATGAGCCACTATCTCCTGCTCCAGCGGAATCTGTTCTACACGGCCATCACCCGGGCCAAGAAACAGGTGTATCTGGCTGGCAGCCAGCGGGCCCTGCGCCTGGCGGTGGAAAACGATAAGACCCGGAAGCGGTACAGCCTGCTGGCAGAGCGGCTGAAGAGGTATGGTGAATGAAGAAGTCAGACTCCACCACCATTGCGCAAGCGCAACGGTCCCCCGCCCCTTTCAGGGGACGGACAGAAATGGACGCAAGGGGGGTGGGCTCCGTGCCTGCACGGGTAGGGGGTCCAACGATGAACCACAAACGATGAACGATTCCCGGAGGTGTCCCATGTTCTCATCCATCCTGTCCCTGCTCCAATCTCTTTTCTACCCTCATCACTGTCCAGGCTGTGGGGAGGAAGTCCGGGGAAGAGGAGCTCTTTGCGATCCCTGCCGGAGGGGGATCTGGCATCCCCGTGCTTTTCAGCCTCGCAGTCTGGACTGTCCCCATCTGGATGGTTTGTTCTTCCTGTTGGATTATGCCGGCGGCATCCAAAAAGCCCTGCAGATGGCCAAGTTCCGAGAAAGAGAAGACCTGCTGCCCCGGTTGGCGGAAGAGTGGAGCCAGGGGGTCCGACGAGAAAAGAAATTCTCCTGGCAGCTGCCTCCTTCCGTAAAACTGGCTGTTACGGGTATCCCCACGGACCCGGAACGGAGGAAGCAGCGGGGATACGACCTGCCGGAAGAGATCTTCCGGCCCTGGTGCCGTGAAGCCGGGTACCGTTGGGAGACCCTGCTGGTCCGGAACCGGGCTACCCGGCCCCAGTACGGGCTCACTTCGGAAGAACGGAAAAAGAACATCCAAGGCTGCTTTACCTTGGGCCGGCAGGAAGACCTGCCGGATATCGTGCTGCTCTGTGACGATATCTGTACCACCGGAAGTACCCTGGAAGAGGCGGCCAAAACCCTGAAGCGGGGCGGCGTGGCCCATGTATACGGCCTGGCCCTGGCCAGCGGGAACTGAGCGGCAGTTGGAAAACGAAATAGGTGATCGCTATGGAAAAAATGCGGAACGGTGCTGGAACAGCAGGCGGGGGGACTCGGCGGGAATCCTGGAGCCTGCTGTTCCGCTCCCTCCGGGAATTCAAAAAAGATGCCCTCCTGACCCCCATCACGGTGATGGGGGAAGTGGTGTTCGAGGCTCTGATCCCCTATGAGATCGCCCTGCTGATCAACGAGGTCAAGGCAGGCTGCGGCCTGGACCGGATCCTCCACTTCAGCGGGATCCTGTTCCTGATGGCCCTCTGCGCCCTTTTCTGCGGCTACTGGGCAGGCATCACCTGTGCCCGGGCGTCCTGCGGCTTTGCCCGGAACCTGCGACAGGATGTGTTCAGCCAGATCCAGCAGTTTTCCTTTGGCAACATCGACCGGTTCTCTTCCGCTTCCCTGGTGACCCGGCTCACCACGGACATCCAGAATATCCAGATGGCCTTTATGATGCTGGTGCGCACCGCCTTCCGGGCGCCTTTCAACCTGCTGGCCTCCTTTTTCATGGCCTGGTACATGGGAGGACGGATGGCCCTGTGCTTTTTGGTGGTGATCCCCGTGCTGGGCTGGGGCCTGTATAAAATCGCTGTGCTGTCCGTGGCCCAGTTCCGGAAGGGCTTCCCCCAGTACGATGCCCTGAATGACAAGGTGGAAGAAAACATCAAGGGAATCCGGGTGGTGAAATCCTTCGTCCGGGAAGAAACGGAAAAGGAAAAATTCAACGCCACGGCCCGGAAGGTCCAGGCCCTCTTCACCAAAGGGGAGCGGTATGTGGCCCTGAACAACCCTCTGATGCAGATCTGCATCTACGGGGTCATGATCTTCCTTTTGACCCAGGGCTCTCGGCTCATCGTCACCAGTCGGGGGCAGCTGCTGGATATCGGGCAGTTTTCCACCCTGCTCACCTACAGCTTCCAGATCCTGGGGTCCCTGATGATGGTATCCATGATCCTGGTGATGCTCACCTTTACGGAAGAATCGGTCCAGCGGGTCCGGGAAGTGCTGGAGGAACAGAGCACCCTCACCTCCCCGGAGCAGCCGGTGGAAACCGTCCGGGACGGGTCCGTGGCGTTCGACGGCGTCTCTTTCCAATATGAAGGGAGTACCGGGGAACCGGTGCTCCAGGACATCACCCTCTCCATCCGGAGCGGGGAGACCCTGGGCATCGTGGGGGGCACCGGCAGCGGCAAATCCTCCCTGGTCCAGCTGATCCCCCGGCTCTACGATGTGACTGCAGGATCTGTCCGGGTGGGGGGCGTGGATGTGCGCCGGTACGGGCTGGAAGTCCTCCGGGACAGCGTGGCCATGGTGCTCCAGAAGAATCTGCTGTTTTCCGGTACTGTGGCGGACAATCTCCGGTGGGGGGATCCCCGGGCCGGGCAGGAAGAGCTGGAAGAAGCCTGTCGCTGGGCCTGTGCGGACGGCTTCATCCGCCGGCTGCCCAAAGGGTATGACACCTGGATCCAGCAGGGGGGCACCAATCTGTCCGGGGGGCAGAAGCAGCGGCTGTGCCTGGCCCGGGCCCTCTTGAAACGGCCCAAGATCCTGATCCTGGACGACAGCACCTCCGCCGTGGATACCCGGACGGACCGGGCCATCTGGGAGGCCCTGGCCACTGCCCTTCCCGGCACCACCACTTTCATCATCGCCCAGCGGATTTCCTCGGTGGAACGGGCGGACCGGATCCTGGTGCTGGACAAAGGGCGGATCCACGGGATCGGCACCCATCAGGAGCTGCTCCGGACCGATGCCATCTACCAGGAAATGGCCCGGTCCCAGAACCTGACTGGAGAGGAGGGGAGCTGCCATGGGGCATAAGAAAAAGATCCTCAGCCGGAAAATGGCCTGGCGGTCCTTCAAGGCCCTGTGGGGGTTCTATCCCCGACTGCTGCCGGCCATCCTGGGGCTGATCTTCCTCAATGCAGGGATCCTGGCCCTGCCGGCGGTATTCATGCAGAAGGTGGTAGCGGTGCTGGAAGACGCCTGGACCCGGAACCTGTCCTGGCCCGCGGTCCGGCCGGAAATCTACGGGTATGTGCGGATACTGGCCCTGCTGTACCTGGTGTCCCTGGCGGCCAATGTGGTCTACAACCAGCTGCTGGCGGTGTTCAACCAGGGCTGCCTGGCCAAGATCCGGGAAAAGCTGTTCAGCCATATGGAATCCCTGCCTCTGGGGTATTTCGACCGGCATCAGCGGGGGGATCTGATGAGCTATTACACCAACGACGTGGATGCCCTGCGGCAGCTGATTTCCCAGGCCTTTCCCCAGCTGTGCGTCACCGCCGTGACTCTGACGGTGCTTTTGGCCATTATGCTGTATTACAGCCTTTGGATGAGCCTTGTGGTGGTAGGCGGCTCCTTCTGGTCCGTGGCCATCACTCGGAAGGTGGGAGGCCGCAGCGCCCGGTATTTCATGGAACAGCAGCACACCCTGGGGGCCTGCGAAGGGTTCATGGAAGAGAGCATCACCGGGAGCAAGGTGATCCGGGTGTTCAACCACGAAAAAGCCACCCGGGGGGCGTTCGACCAGGTGAACCAGGCCCTGTATGAGGCGTCGTACCAGGCCAACCGGTATTCCAACATCCTGATGCCCATCCTGAACAATGTAAGCTATCTGATCTACATCATCGTGGCGGCCTGCGGGGGACTGTTCCTGGAACGGCAGGTGCCCAACCTGTCCCTGTCCGAGCTGCCCTTCAGCCTGGCGGTGATGGTGCCCTTTTTGGGCATGAGCCGGCAGTTCGCCGCCAACATCCAGATGATCTCTCCCCAGATCAACGCCATAGTCATGGGCATGGCCGGGGCGGAGCGGATCTTCGGACTGCTGGAAGAGGAACCGGAAGAGGACCGGGGCACCGTGGAACTGCGGCCAGTAGAAGGAGGCGCCGGAGTCCGGCACTGGGCCTGGGTGATCCTCCAAGGGAAGGGCCGGGAGGAACGGCGGCCCCTTACCGGGGAAGTCCATTTCCGCCATGTCTCTTTCGGCTATAAAAAGGGCAAGCCCATCCTCCAGGACATTTCCCTGGACGCCCTGCCGGGACAGAAAATCGCCCTGGTGGGGGCCACGGGAGCCGGGAAGACCACCATCACCAACCTGCTGACCCGGTTCTATGATTTTTCCTCCGGGACCATAACCTACGACGGAATCCCCCTGAAACAGATCCGGAAGGGGGCCCTTCGCCGTTCCCTGGGGATGGTGCTCCAGGATACGGTGCTGTTTACCGCCACAGTGCTGGAAAATATCCGGTACGGACGGCTGGAGGCCACCGATGAAGAATGTGTGGCAGCGGCCAAACTGGCCGGGGCCGATGACTTCATCCGGCACCTGCCCCAGGGGTACCGGACGGTTTTGAAGGGCGCCGGGGCCGGGCTCAGCCAGGGCCAGTGCCAGCTGCTGGCCATTGCCCGAGCGGCGGTGGCGGATCCCCCGGTGATGATTTTGGACGAGGCTACCTCCAGCATCGACACCCGGACGGAGCAGATCGTCCAGCGGGGGATGGATGCCCTGATGGAAGGCAGGACGGTGTTCGTCATCGCCCACCGGCTGTCCACAGTGCGGAACGCGGACCAGATCCTGGTGCTGGACCACGGGAAAATCAAAGAAAGAGGCACCCACCAGCAGCTCCTGGCCCAAAAAGGGATGTACTGGCAGCTGTATACGGGTGCGTTTGAGTTGGAATGAAAAAACAGATCTATAGAAGGACAGCAACAGGTAGTGACTGGCAACTTCTATAGATCTGTTTTTTGTACTGAAATTTATACAAGAAATATTGTTTTCAGGTTCTATCCATAAGCGTATGACGTATGACGAAGGGGGTATTGCACATGTGGAAGCCACACACGTGCAATACCCCTTTTTCTCTATTCCATCTTCACTGCCATGCGCAGCCGTTCGATGCTCTGGGTCAGGTTCTCCAGTTTCTCTTCCATGCATACCAACAGGTACCAGGAGATGACCATGGGGAAGCCGTACTGAGCAGCCTGGCTGGCCAGCAGGGTCAGGTCGTCCATAGTCAACTGTTTGCAAGATGATTCAGGTCAGAGAGTGTAAGGGGGCGGGGGAGAAAAGAAGAGGGCCTTGAGACGGTATAAAAAGAAGTCAGACACGGCCCCAAAGGGGCCTTGAGCCGTCAGACGTCAGCTCTGTACGGTTTAGCAGCAGGTCTTGTCCTGTTCATCGCCAACAATCTGAAGTCTGACTTCTGACAGGCCCGCAAGGGGGGATGATCCCCCAGGTCGAAGGTGCCGTCGGCATAGAGCACGGCATCTTTGGCACAGCACAAGGCGATGCCCAGGCTGCCGGTATTCCGGTTCCAGGTGTGGGGGAGGGTTTCCGTCCAGTCCCGGGTGCTGGTGACCAGGCTCCCGTTCCCCCGGACCAACAGGTGATAGTCCGGGAAGAGCTGGTCGTACCCTCCTGCCGTCCAGTGGAGATAGATCTTCCGGATGCGCCCCCAGGCCCTGGAGGCCAGGTCCAGAAGGTCCTGCCGTCTGATTTCTTCCATATCGTCGCCTCCTTACACTGGATAAGAGACGGGAAGGGAGATTTTTTCGAGTTTTTTTTCGAACGGAGCCGAGCCAGTCCCCCTGCCACCACATGGACGATACACTCCCTGTATCTTACAGGGTTTACACTTCAAACTGTTTTCCGGCGCATCTTTTCGGGCGGAGCGGACACATGTGTCCAAAGTATTTACAGATATTTCTGCATAAGTATAATAAGAACTATAACTAAAACCTTATTTAAAGGAGATGCTGCAGATGCCTGTATTTCAATCACTTTTCTTCTGGCTCACATTCCACGAGATCACCATGAAACAGCTGTCAGAAGATACGGGGATTTCCGTCCGTACCCTGCCCCGTATGAAGAAAGCCACCAGGGAACAGAACCCCAAGTACATGCCATCCATCAGGACTCTGCAAGAAATCAGCAAAGTGACCAATCTGCCCATTGAAGAAATGATGGACATTCTGCCCTAAGGAAAGCAAAGGAGGGAAGCGAGAAAAAACGACAGGGACAACCGGTGAATGCTGTCCCGGAGCCAGGGTCTCTTCCATGGGTCCTGGCTTTTCTTATAGACAGAATATTGCGAAAGAGAAAGGAGTGCTTTTCTTATGGCCTGCCGCCGTATGACCAATTGGGCATCGTGAGGCTCGGCGGATGTCAGAGGGAATCTCTGGAAGAGCTGAAACGATCCGGCTTTGTGAACCCCTTCATCAGCGGAGTCCTCTGCATCACCCACTGGGGGCAGCACAACTGGATCCGCAAAGATCGGTACACCCCGAGTATCCACCAGGAGAAACGCTACATTACAGTTCTACGTGATAGAAGCTACGCTGTCCTGGATAATTGTAAATCTTATGTCAGCCATCCGGGCAGCCGCCTTGACAGCCAGCCTGGCATCCCCTGGGACAGCCTGGATGACAGCCAGGGGGAAGCCCTGTGGTATGACGGACCGGATGACAATTGGCAGCCCGATGACAGCCAGGCAGCCGGAAAAGATTTTGGAAAGGAGGAGGGATAAGCCCATCCAGCCTGGCTCTGCAGGTTTTGACATACCAGCGGGCATACCAACGGAAGCCACAGGTTAGTTTAGGTTAGGATAGAGTAAGAAAAGAAAAAGTGATCAAAAAGAAAAAAATCCTGACAGCCATCTGGCTGCCAGGGTCTTTGGAAAGGAGACATGGTGGTGGAAGAAAAGAAACAGGCTTCTGGAGAAGCTAAACTGGATTACGTGGAAGTGACCAATCTCATCGGTCAACCCGCTTACGTGAAAAAAGAGTATGTGGAAAACAGCTTCCGGTTCCGGCTGAAGGAGAAACTCTATGACCAGACTCAGGAACCATGTTACACGGAAGACTTTACCTTGCGGCTACAACGGAGGGAACTACAGGACGCGCTCCAATGCCTTACCCCCGCCGAACAGCGGCTCGTCTATCTTGCTGCCGGCCAGCGGACCCCCTGGAAATCCCTGGGAAAGGCCTTCCGGAGTCCAGTGTCAACGCTTTATGGACGCTATAAAAGGGCCCTGGACAAGGTGAGGAAGGGACTGGAGGAGTAAATCTTATGGCTGGGAACCTTAATCGCTGTCGGGATCCTACGGATTCCACGGCAGTATACGAGCGGAACAACGGATGAAATCTGCAGAAAAGCACACTAGTCCTGTGTTTGCAGACTTCCGTTTCTACAACGACTGTTTTACCCGATTCCTGGTTTCCCTGCAGCAGGGGAAGTCCAAGGATATCCATCATCGGTCCTGCTGACTCCGGGACTGATGCTGACTCGATTTTCATTCTAGCAACCAACAGTCTGAATTGACCGGGATGCTGGTTTTTTGCTTATTTTGCTGGGTGGATACCTGTATAGACGTGCAGATTCCCTATCCGTCGGGAAAAGAAAAAATTTACTTCAGGATATCAAGAGCCTTTGAGAAGCACCTTAGCTGACTCAAATCGAATTTGGTACGTTGTTTTTGCGGCAGGATTTCCATGATATAATATTTTCATGAAAAAAGGGGGGCAGCACATGAATATCAAAGAAAAGAAAAAAGCAGCCCAGGAATTTGCAGGGCGTTGGAGAGGGGAATATAAAGAGGATGGACAAACCGCCCCTTTCTGGCTGGATTTATTGCGTGAAATCTATGGTATTACTGATCCCCAGTACATTCAATTTGAAAAGACCGTCAAACACGATGCCAAGGGCAATGCTCTTTATCTTGATGCGTATATCCCTTCTGCAAAAGTAATCATTGAACAAAAAAATACTAAAGTACCTTTGGACCAACCGTATACACGACGTAATATCCGCTACCAGTCCGTTTATGAACAAGCTGCTGAGTACGATCAGACTATGGGCAGCGATGAGCGGGCAAAGTACATTATTGCCTGTAATTTCCATGAGTTCTGGATTTACGATATGAGCCTGCCGGAAAAAGACCGTAAGGCACAAGTGATTAAATTAGAGTTAAAGGACTTGCCCAAACACCTGGAAACCCTGGATTTCCTTGCGGATAAAGGGAAAAAACCGGAATACCACAACGAAGTGGAAGTTTCTGTCCAGGCAGGATCACTGGTAGGTAAACTATATGATGCTTTTTATACCACCTATGCCCAATTTGGTGAGCTTTCTGCAAAAGATTACCATGATATCAATGTAGTCTGTGTCCGGATCGTTTTTTGCCTCTATGCTGAAGATTCCGGCCTTTTCGAAGAACCAGAGCAATTTTGTCATTACCTGGAATCTTGGAAGCCAGAAAATGCCAGGGAGGCATTGAAGAAACTCTTTGAAGTTTTGGATCAGCCGGTCGAACAGCGGGACCGTTTCCTGGAAGCCAAATTAAAAGCATTCCCGTATGTAAACGGAGGTCTTTTCCGGGAAGGAACGGGACCGGATAAAAAAGTGGAAGTTCCGCCCATCAGTGAGGAAACGTACCATATTATTGTGGACGATATGAGCAAGGGATTTGACTGGAGCCGGATTTCTCCCACCATCTTTGGAGCTGTTTTTGAAAGTACATTGAACCCGGAGACCCGGCGCAGCGGGGGCATGCATTATACCAGCGTTGAAAATATCCATAAGGTGATCGATCCCCTTTTCCTGGATGACCTGAAAAAGAAATATGAATCGATTGTTGGCGTTCCCGATTCCAAAAAATATCGGAGAAACCGAAATACCAAAGAAATCCTCATGACAGCGGATTACCGGAAAAAACTGGAAAGCTTCCAGGATGAACTGGCTGGATTATCTTTCTTGGAGCAAAGATGCTTGGGATTGATACAATATTGGGGACGGTGTGCATAGTGGAAAAGTCCATATATAG
The DNA here is from genome assembly GCF_052216985.1 of Acidaminococcus nyctereutis. Taxonomy (NCBI): domain Bacteria; kingdom Bacillati; phylum Bacillota; class Negativicutes; order Acidaminococcales; family Acidaminococcaceae; genus Acidaminococcus; species Acidaminococcus nyctereutis. The sequence continues at coordinate 53,075 of NZ_JBQOUY010000005.1, read as the reverse complement.
CGGGGGCTTGGCAAACGTCGGCAGATGGCCGGCTTTTTTTGTGCCTGGAAATAGGGGAGTGGCCTTAAGGCAAAGGCGAAGAAAAAGACGGCAATAAGAATACGGCAGTAACGATAGCTTTTTATCGTTACTGCCGTAGAGGATGACCGCTGGGAAAATCCTTAAGTTCAATAAGATACCAGAACTGCGGAATAATTGGCCTATAAATCAACTTTTTTAAAATATTGACGTATAGGTAAAAACATGATATTATTTACATATAATCAAAGGAGGAATGATAGATATGACGGAACAGTTCAATCCTAAGGTACTGTTTGACAATGTTGACTTCTTAATAAAAAGTGAGAACCGGAAAATTGGTGAGGTTGAAAGTGATGCAGGTGTCAGCGCCGGATATATATCTAGAACTAGCAAGGACGGTGGAAGTCGGCCAGGTATTGATTTCATTATGAATATAGCAAAAGTACTCCATGTTAGTATCGATACTCTTTTGAAAGTGGATATATCTTCGCTCACACCGACGGAACGATATTTAATATCATTTTTGAAAAAGTTGGAACATGATACAGTTCATGATTTGTTAGCCTGGGAAAGAGTTTCGGCAGAAAGTTTAAACAACATGGAAACGGATCAGAATGGTATTACAAATCATCCATTATTTGATTTTCATCGTTTCTATGAAGAGGGAGAGAGCGAGTACCCGGAAGAGGTTTCAAGAGTCGTATTTGTTTCAAATTCGTTCGGTGTTCATACTTCGATTCATGGGGATTGTTTCGAATTGAGGTTAAAGAATGGAGCCTACTTGCACCTCATGAATATTTCTAAGAGTGTGTATCGTACCAATGACTCGGAGGTCTTTGCAAAAGAGATATGGATGAGCATACCGGGACAAGAACCGCAATATCTGTGCAGTGATCATGGCGATTCCAAACTGGCAGAGTTCATTAACAACCTTTATGCAGCAGTGGCTGAAAATACAAAGCATCCAAAAGTAAAGCAGGAATTCAGGTATATCATTGATTCTTTCATGAAAGGTGAAAATGAGGATGATCCGCCACAACAGTTTGATGAAGAAATTCCATTTTAAAAGAGGAGGCAGTGTATATGGTGAAAATTAGGAAACAGATTAGAAATTTGCACGATACAACTCTTAATGGACAACGAGTTTTTGATGCTATCGTTGAAGGAGATAAAGTCATACTCGAAATTAAGACTAGTCAAAGAAAACTTGTGCAGATCCCTTGGGAAGATGTTGTATCCCAGGTGGATGCAGCAAAAGATATAAGCTTACTAAGATAAAGTAGAAGTTACCTCAATAGCCCGATGTGTTTTATGCGGAGCTGTAAAATGGAGCTATCTATATTGACTGAAAGGTCATGTAGATAGCTCTTTTTTTATTGTATCGGCAAATCGGCATTATTAACGAATTCACATAGATTTTCATGCAAATTAGCAAATATCTTTCTAAAAGCAAGCATCTTTTTTTGATGGGATTTTTTAACTTCTTCACTTCTTGGATAAAGTGGCTTTTTATATACACAATAGCCGCTAACTGTATCATATGACATCAAAAGTCCCCAATAAGAAAAATAATCGTAGAGATTATTAATAATATCATATTTTAGTGAATTGAGCTTCGCATTTTTAAAATCGGTATCTCTATATTTCCACATTTCATATAACATATCGAATTGTGTTGGAAGTTCAAGTGGCATAGGTTCAATTGTAGGATCTGTGCTAATACAAAATTTCAGAATTTCGTTAAAATCGTTCATAAATTTATCAAGATGCTCTAAGTCTCTGCCTGATAATAGCTTTGATATTGGTGGTTTAAGAGAGCGCTTATTTTTTGATGAAGAAACAATATCACATAAAATCTGCTCGAATAAATCGGCACAAGCATCGTCTGCATAAGTATCATTTATACCATTGCTTTTTAACCAGCCTACTACACCGTCATATGAATCAAATTCATCGGTTTGAGTTGCAATCCATTGGGAAAATTTTTTCTTATCACGATGATTATAAATGTATTTAGCCTCTTTAAGTGGAATAACACGTTTGCCGCTTAAATAACGATATTTAGTGTCAGGCTTCTTCTCAAGAATCGGACATGAATCCATGGCGGAATCCTGAATAAAATTTCCAATAATTTCATTAAAGTATTGTTCTTTGCCTAGGTGACCAGAGCAAAAAGGAAACAACCCGGTTGCAAATTCTGAAAAGTTCAAATCATATACCTCCCTTTAACCGATTGATGCTGTCCGAAATTGTCCGAGGCTGTCCATCCAGTCCGATTTTTGACGAGAGGGAATTGCTAGAATTAAGGCAGAACCAATGAGCAAGCATCTGGACAACCAAGGAAACACCATGAATTACTTATATTTTATCATACCTTGGGGAAATAGATGAGCTTATAAAGACATTTGAATGAAATTTCCGTCTCAACGTTCACTCCCGGACGCGGGTGTGCCCAGAGCCGAGAGACGGTCTGGAAAGTTAATCACGTCAGCCTACTGGGATGGTTGGCCATAGAAGCGAGGATGCATCTTATGGTCAATTTCGACAGGCTGCCTGCGTGGATTCTCGCTTCGCATTATGCGAAGGAGATCGCGCATGGCCAATCTACAGACAAACAAACAGAAGCAATACTACATTCCTCTGGAACGCACTCCAGAAACCGTCATCACCGAGGAATACAAGGACTGTGAAGTCCGCTGGTCAAAAATCGGCTGCCGTAAGGTTCGTACTGTCCTGATTCCGGCAACTGAAGAACAGTATCGTGAATACATGCGTCCGCTCTGGCGGGAAGATAAGCGCCAGCAGCGGCATGGTGCCGATGAAGTATCGGCGGACAAAGTGCGGGATGACTACGAGCTGGAGGTGCCTGATGACTTCAACTTAGAGGAAGAAGTCGTGAAGAAAGAGTTGCTGGCAGCACTGCGCCATGAACTGGCGGCCTTGCAGGATATCGACCGGACCATCTTACTGATGATTGCCGACGGTGCCAGCGAAGCGGCAACCGGGAAGGCCGTCGGCTTGAGCCAGAAAGCGGTGAATAAGCGCAAACACAAGCTGTATGCACTCCTGAAGGAACATCTCAAAGACTTCCGTTAAGAAGAAAAAGATCCGGTCACAAAAAATGTGGCCGGATTTTTTTCGGAATCGGTACTTAACGATGACGCGGCTGTCCTATTACTGGTGAAGGGCGAACGAAGAAGCCATTCAGGAAGGAGGAACTCAAGATGATGTACACACAGACACCTGAAAAACTGGCTCAGCAGCAAAAGCTGGACCGGGAACTGGCGGCGGTGCTGATGTCCATCAGCGTCACGACCCGCAGTATTGCCAGGAACATCTATCTCTTATCAATGCAAAGACATGTGAAAGGAGTCAATCCACATGAAAAACGATGAACTGCAGAAACTGGCAGCAGCCCTGGGCGATTGCGGCAAGGCGCTGCTGAAGATTTCCGAAGTCATGGCGGTGAAAGAAGATAATCCGACAGCTTCGGAAGCGAAATCAAAAAAAGCGGAAAAGCCGCTGGCACTGGAAGATGTCCGCAAAGTCGCTGCCGACAAGGCCCGCAAGGGATTCACGGAAGAAGTCCGCAGCCTTATTCAGAAGTACGGGGCGGACAAGCTCTCCGGCATTGATGCGGCGCAGTACGAAGCCTTCCTGAAGGAACTGGAGGTGATTGGACATGCCGGATAAACACGCGGTGCTGTCCGCATCTTCCTGCTACCGCTGGCTGGCCTGCCCACCATCTGCAAAGGAATGTGCCAAGCTGCCGGATACCTCCAGTGAATTCGCCCGGCAGGGGACGGATGCCCATACGCTCTGTGAATTCAAGGTGAAGACGGCCTTGGGCCAGAAACTGGAAAACCCGACGAAGGGACTCACGTTCTTTGATGAGGAGATGGCGGAATGCACTGATGAATACGCGCAGTTCGTCATGGAATGCCTGGCCACAGCCAAAGCATCCTGCAAGGACCCGATGATCATGATCGAACAGCGGCTGGACTTTTCCCAGTGGGTGCCAGGCGGTTTTGGAACAGGCGACTGCCTCATCGTAGCCGACGATACCCTGACAGTCATCGATTACAAGCATGGCTTGGGAGTCCTGGTGGATTCCGAGAAGAATCCGCAGATGATGTGCTATGCCCTCGGTGCGCTGAACCTGTTTGATGGCATCTATGATATCCGCCAGGTGTCCATGACGATCTTCCAGCCCCGCCGGGACAACGTCAGCACCTGCACCATGAGCAAGGAAGAACTGCTCCAGTGGGCCGAAACGGTGCTGAAGCCTGCGGCAGAACTGGCGGCGAAAGGTGAGGGCGAATATAAAGCCGGTGACCACTGCCGCTTCTGCAAGATCAAGGCAACCTGCCGCAAGCGGGCCGAGTACAATCTGGAACTGGCCCGGTATGATTTTGCCGTCCCGTCCACGCTGCAGGATGAAGAAATCGAAGCCGTCCTGGAGAGGGCCGATGAACTGGTGAACTGGGCCGGGGATGTCAAGGAATACGCATTGCAGCAAGCCCTTTCCGGCAAGCAGTGGGACGGATGGAAACTGGTCGAAGGCCGGTCGAACCGCCGCTACGTAAGTGAAGAAGCAGTCGCCGCCAAAGTGGAAGAAGCGGGCTTCGACCCATATGAAAAGAAGCTGCTCGGCATCACGGCAATGACAAAACAGCTCGGCAAGAAGCGGTTCGAAGAACTGCTGTCAAATTTAGTCGAAAAGCCGCAGGGAAAACCGGTCCTGGTACCGGAATCGGACAAGCGTCCGGCGATGCATACGGCGGCTGATGATTTTAACGCTGCAAATTAAGGAGGAAACTACTATGTCTAACAACTACGTCAATCCGTGCAAGGTAATCACCGGAGTCAATACGCGCTGGTCTTACGCCAACGTCTGGGAACCGAAGTCCATCAACGGCGGTACGCCGAAATACAGCGTCAGCCTGATCATCCCTAAGTCGGATACAAAGACCGTAGAAAAAATCCGCGCTGCCATCAAGGCTGCTTACGAAGAAGGCGAAAGCAAGCTCAAGGGCAATGGCCGCACTGTACCGGCTCTCGAAGCCATCAAAACGCCGCTCCGTGACGGCGACCTGGAACGCCCGGGCGATGATGCCTATAAAGACAGCTTCTTCGTCAATGCCAACTCGGCGACCAAGCCGGGCATCGTTGATGCTGACTGCCAGCATATCCTGGAACGCTCTGAAGTCTACTCCGGCGTCTATGGCCGTGCATCCATCAACTTCTATGCCTTCAACAGCAATGGCAACAAGGGCATCGCCTGCGGCCTGAACAACCTGCAGAAAATCCGTGATGGTGAACCCCTTGGCGGCAAGCCGCGTGCAGAAGATGACTTCGCTACGGCTGACGATGATGATTTCCTGGCATAAGGAGGCGTGATTATGGAAACTATGATGAGACTGATTCTGGAGTGCCTGTACTGCCTGCTTGCGCTGTGCGCTTGTGGATTCTTCGTGTCTATGATTTATACGGATATCAAAAAAGACCAGCGGGATGAAGAAATGGCCCGGCACCGGGAAGAAGAATATCATCGCAAGCAGATGGAATCCTTCCGGAACAAGTAGTAGTGAATAGCGGCGGCGGGGCCTTGTGCCTCGCCGCTTTTTCGAGGTGAAGAGTATGAAAACAATCAGTATCGATATTGAGACATTCAGCGATGTCAATCTGGCGAAATGCGGCGTGTACAAATACGCAGAATCGCCAGCCTTTGAAATCCTCCTCTTCGGGTATGCTGTGGACGGCGGCGAGGTACAGGTCGTTGACTTGACGCAGGGAGAGCGCATCCCGGATGCTATCCTGGATGCCCTGACCGATGAATCCGTTACCAAGTGGGCGTTCAATGCCAGCTTCGAACGGGTCTGCCTGTCACGGTATCTGCGTGACCTGGGGATGAGCCTGGATCCGTTCCATGACCATCATCCGCTTTCCCGGGATTGTGCCAGATTCCTCAATTCGGCAGGATGGAAATGTTCCATGATCTGGTCGGCTTACATGGGGCTGCCCCTTTCTCTGGAAGGCGTGGGGGCCGTGCTGAGGCTGGACAGCCAGAAGATAAAGGAAGGCAAAGACCTGATCCGCTATTTCTGTGTTCCCTGCAAGGAAACAAAATCGAATGGCGGCCGGACAAGGAACCTTCCTCATCATGCCCCGGATAAATGGGCGCTGTTCAAGTCCTACAACAAACGGGACGTGGAAGTGGAAATGGCTATCCAAGAGCGGCTGAAGAAGTATCCCGTACCGGAACCGATATGGGATGAATATCATCTCGACCAGGAAATCAACGACCGGGGCATCGCCATTGACCGGACGCTGGCTGAAAATGCCATCGTCATCGATGCCCGCAGCCGGGACAGCCTGATGGCTGTACTGAAGGGAAAGACGGGCCTGGAGAATCCGAACTCCGTTATCCAGATGATCGGCTGGCTGGAACAGCATGGGATGAAGACCGATTCTTTGGGAAAGAAGCAGGTGCAGGAACTGCTGAAGACGGCAGAAGAACCGCTGCGCAGTGTACTGCTGCTCCGGCAGAAGCTGGCCAAATCCTCGGTCAAAAAATACCAGGCCATGGAAATGACGGCCTGCGAGGATAGCCGGGCCAGAGGCATGTTCCAATTCTATGGAGCCAACCGGACCGGGCGGTTTGCCGGCCGGCACATCCAGCTGCAGAATCTGCCCCAGAATCATCTGCCGGACCTCTCGGAAGCCAGGGAACTGGTACGCCAGGGAAATTATGAAGCCCTGGAACTCCTGTATGATTCCATCCCCGATGTCCTTTCCCAGCTCATTCGCACCGCCTTTGTACCACGGCAGGGGCTGAAGTTTGTGGTATCTGACTTTTCGGCCATTGAAGCCAGGGTGCTTTCATGGCTGGCAGGAGAAACATGGCGTTCGGATGTCTTTGCCAGGAACGGCGACATTTACTGCGCCTCGGCCAGCTCCATGTTCGGCGTTCCCGTGGAAAAGCATGGTGTCAACGGGCATCTCAGGCAGAAAGGGAAAATCGCAGAACTGGCCCTTGGCTATGGCGGCTCCGTAGGAGCGCTGAAGGCCATGGGTGCCCTGGACATGGGACTTTCGGAAGATGAGCTGTATCCTCTGGTGCAGTCCTGGCGGTCGGCCAATCTGCACATCGTCGATTTCTGGTGGCAGGTGGACGCCGCCGTGAAGACAGCCATCAAGGAACGTATCCCCATGCGGACTGGCTGCATCCGCTTTCTGTATCAGAGCGGCATGCTGTTCATACAGCTCCCCAGTGGACGGCGGCTTTCCTACGTAAAGCCCCGGATAGGCGAGAACCGCTTCGGTGGGGAATCCGTCACCTATGAAGGCATCGGCGCAACGAAGAAGTGGGAACGGCTCGAAAGCTATGGCCCGAAGTTCGTGGAGAACATCGTCCAGGGCATCAGCCGGGACATCCTCTGCTATGCCATGCAGACGCTGCGATGCTGCGCCATCGTCGGCCATGTCCATGATGAACTGATTATCGAGTGTCCCAAAGACACTAGCGTCGATGCCATCTGTGAGCAGATGGGCCGGACGCCGTCGTGGGCTGAAGGGCTATTGCTCCGGGCAGACGGGTATGAGTGCGAATTTTATAAAAAAGATTGATTTCCCGGTACTTAACATAGTGATTCCTGTCCTTTCACTATCAGAGGGAATTTCCTCGGATGTTTATTTTAAGAAAGGCGGGATTCGCTATGAAGTTTTTGATTCCGGAAGATGAATTTGGCGTGTTTGCTGATCAGAGAGGTGTACCAAGGGTCGACAGCCTGTTTGTTGCAGCGACTTTTGAAAAACAGCATTATAACGTTCTGCGTGATATCGGACGAATCACTGCATCCAATTCTGGATTAAGCCCAGAATTCATTGCACTCAATTTTGAGGGCAATACATATCGTGATGCCAGGGGAAGAAAACTGCCACGTTACCTACTGACCCGCGATGGGTTCACCATGCTGGTCATGGGCTACACAGGCTCGAAGGCGATGCATTTCAAGGAACTCTATATCCATCGCTTCAATGAGATGGAGCAGTGCATCCGGTCGCTCCTGTCTGCCCGGCAGGAATTCCCGATGCTGACGGACATGATCTGCCGCCTGCATGAAAGTCCGAAGCCGTACCACTTCAGCAATGAATGTGACATGTTGAACCGCATCGTGCTGGGGATGTCTGCCAAGCAGTTCCGGCTGGCCAACGGCATCGAAAAAGGGCAGAGCATCCGGCCTTATCTGACTGCACAGCAGATCCATGCTCTGGACCGGCTGCAGCACCTGGATTACGGCCTGCTGTATTCCTGCCCGGATTTCCAGCAGCGCAAGCAGATGCTCATGACCTATTACAAGACGGAACTGGAAGGATGAAACATGTTTTACGTAAAAGAACCACTTAAGGATGGTGTCGATGTGACGGTCGAAATCAATGACGAAAACGTTTTCTGCCGTTGCCCGGTCTGTGGCAGGGAAGTACCTGTCAATCTGAAGGATGTCCTGTCAGACAGTGACGCTGACCTGGTGGGAACGGCAGTATTGTGCGATGAATGTGCGGAGGGGTGGATGGAACTGCATGGAAAACAATCCGAAACGTAATGCAGAGTACTATCCGGACCCGACAGCGTATCAGGCAATCAGGAACGTGGAACCACAAAGGTTCCCGTTCATGCCTGTTGTGTACGTGTGTTCGCCCTATGCCGGGGATGTGGAAGAAAATATCCGGAAAGCCTGTGCCTACTGCCGCTATACGGTAGACCAGGGATATATCCCTCTGGCACCGCATCTGTATCTACCGCAGTTCCTCGACGAAGAATCGGAACGGGAACTGGCACTCTTTATGGATATTGCACTATTGTCCCGTTGCGTCGAACTCTGGGTCTTTGGCGATGTGATTTCGGCGGGAATGGAAAAAGAAATCCAGTACGCCCAAAGAAAAGGAAAACCAATTCGGTATATTAACGAGGTGAAATAAGATGGATTTTACACTTTATAGGTCAGACTTTGCTGGCGTGGAAGCGAATTGCCGCTATCCCAGGCAGCAGAAAATCAGCTGTGCCGAGGACCTGAAGGCGGCAGCCGCCTTCGATCATGTCTGCGTAGCCTTCGAAGATTGTTATCGGAAGCGGGAGAATTTTCTCTCCGCCGACGTCCTGGTCATGGATTGTGACAACACTCACTCGGAGAATCCTGCTGACTGGATTACCATGGAAAACCTCCTGGCCATGCTGCCAAAAGTCTCGGTGGCCATCGTGCCGTCAAGGAATCACATGAAACCCAAGGACGGCAAGTGTGCCAGACCACGCTTCCATGCCTATTTCGGGATTCCGGATATCACGGATGAACAGCACTATGCAGAACTGAAACGGGCAATCCACCGTGCCTATCCCTTCTTTGATGAAGCGGCTCTCGATGCAGCCCGGTTCATTTATGGCTGCCCTGTCGAGAAAGTATTGTGGCAGGACGGGGAAACGACAATCGACCAGGTACTCAAAGTGGGAGATACCGAGTCACGCAGTATCCCGGCCGGACGCCGGAACAGCACCATGAGCCGTTTTGCCGGCCGCGTCATCAAACGTTACGGGGCGACGGAAAAGGCGTACCAGATTTTCCTCGACGAAGCGGAAAAGTGCGACCCGCCGCTTCCCGACACCGAGCTGAACACTATCTGGGGCAGTGCCGTACGGTTCGGCAAGCGCATCGCAAAGCAGGAAGGTTACGTCAGCCCGGATGAATACAACAACGATTTCGGCACCCGGGACTCCTTGCGGCCGGAGGATTATTCGGATATCGGCCAGGCCAAGGTCATCGCCAGAGAATACGGCAACGAGCTGCGCTACACCGACAGCACGGATTTCATCCGCTACGATGGCATCTGCTGGGAAGAATCGCGGCAGGCAGCGGTCGGTGCAGCGGAAGAATTCCTGGATTTGCAGCTGGCTGATGCTAATGAACAGTCCGAGCAGGCACTCAGGGAATTAGCAGGGACAGGGATTTCGGAAGATATCATCCGTAAGGGCGGACGGAACCTGGAAAAGATGATCGAGGAAAAGCAGGCCAAAGCCTACGCCGCCTACCTTGCCGCAGAAGCGTACCGGAAGTTTGTCCTGAAACGCCGCGATATGCGCTATATCCTGTCGGCGCTGCAGGCACTGAAGCCCATGGTCCAGATGCCTATCCAGGCACTGGATGCAGATGAGTTTTTGCTGAACACCCCGTCCTATACGTATGATCTGAGGAAGGGGATGCGGGGACGGCAGGAACACCGAGCGACGGACTTCATCACGAAATGTACCTCTGTAGACCCGGGCATCGAAGGGAAAGCTATTTGGGAACAGGCCGTCCGGCAGTTCTTTATCGGCGATACGGCGCTCATCGACTACGCCCAGGAAATCAGCGGTCTCATGGCTATCGGCAAAGTCTATGTAGAAGCCCTGGTCATCGCGTACGGCGACGGCCGCAACGGCAAGTCGACCTACTGGAATTCCCTGGCCCGCGTCCTTGGCAGCTACTGCGGCGGCATCTCTGCCGATGCCCTGACGGCAGGATGCAAGCGGAACGTCCGTCCGGAAATGGCGGAGCTGAAGGGGAAGCGCATGATCATTGCCGCCGAAATGGAAGAAGGCGTCCGGCTTTCTACGTCCATCCTGAAACAGCTCTGCTCGACGGATGAAGTGAGCGGCGAAAAGAAGTATAAGGATCCTTTTAAGTTCGTACCGACACACACGCTGGTCCTCTACACGAACCACCTGCCCAGGGTGGGAGCCAATGACGAAGGGACATGGCGGCGTCTTATCGTCATGCCCTTCAAGGCCCAGTTCGAAGGGAAGAGCGACATCAAGAACTACGCAGACTACCTGGTGGAGAAAGCCGGTCCTGCCATCCTGCAGTGGATTATCGAAGGGGCGGAGAGGGTCATTGCCAAGAACTATCACCTGGATACGCCTGATTGCGTCGCATCTGCCATCAATGAATACCGCGGGCAGAATGACTGGCTTCGGCATTTCCTGGATGACTGCTGTGAAGAAGATGCCTCTTTCAGCGAGAAGTCCGGGGAACTTTATACGGCCTATCGGCTGTACTGCCAGCAGATGAACGAGTATACCCGCAGTACGACGGATTTTTACGGAGCATTAGAGAAAACTGGGTTTGACAGGCGTAAGCGGAAAGCCGGGTATTTCATTTATGGGCTGAAGCTGAAAGTCACAGACTTCCTGTAAGAAAAAGGGAAGTGTGCAGGTCGGTGCAGGTCAATATATAAACCCCCTTTAGGGCTGAAAAATAGAAAAAATGTCTTTAAGGGAAGTTTATGAAACGACCTTCACCGACCTGCACCCCTATAAAAAAGGGGTGAGTAATATGCGAGAGAAAGTAATCGAACACCACCTGGTGATGGAAACGGAGAAGGCTGGCGGTAAGGCAGTGAAGCTTGTTTCGCCATCATTTGCAGGTATGCCGGACCGCTTGATTCTATTGGCTGATGGGAAGATGGGCTTTGTGGAAGTAAAGGCGCCGGGGCAGAAGCCAAGGCCGCTGCAGCTGAAGCGCCATGCCATGTTGCGACGGCTGGGCTACCAGGTATTCGTCCTGGATGCCATGGAGGATATTCCCGCAGTCCTGAAGGCTATCGCCCACATGCCTGATGGGAAAGGGGGCGGAGGTGCATGAAGTTCATGCCGCATGATTATCAGAAATACGCCATCGAATACATCAAGTCCCATCCCATTACAGCCCTGTTCCTAGACATGGGCCTTGGCAAGACGGTGACAACGCTGACAGCCATCCGTGACCTCATGTATGATGCCTTTGAAGTTAAGCGGGTGCTGGTGGTAGCTCCGCTGCGGGTGGCGAGAGACACCTGGCCGGATGAACTCAGGAAGTGGAATCACCTGAAAGAGCTGACCTGCAGTGTGGTCGTGGGAACCGTGGCAGAACGGCGGCGGGCTTTGCAGCAGGATGCGGATATCTATATCGTGAACCGCGAGAACCTGGCCTGGCTCTATGAGAACAGCCGCCTGGATTTCGATATGGTCGTTCTGGACGAGCTGTCGAGTTTCAAGAACCACCAGTCGAAGCGGTTCCGTGCCATGAAGGCCCTGCGTCCTAAAGTGAAACGCATCGTCGGCCTTACAGGGACGCCCAGCGGCAATGGTTTGATGGACCTCTGGGCTGAGTTCCGCATCCTGGATATGGGAGAGCGGCTGGGAAGATATATCAGCCAGTACCGGAACCTCTACTTCCAGCCGGACAAACGCAACGGCATGGTGGTGTATTCCTACAAGCCACTGCCGGGAGCGGAAGAAGCCATCTATCACCAGATTGCCGACATCACTGTGTCCATGAAGGCAACAGATTATCTGGAGATGCCGGAACTGGTGAGCGTAGCGAAAGAGGTCCGCTTGAGTGAAACGGAAAAGAAACGGTACGATGAGCTGAAGAAGTCCCTGGTACTGAAGCTTCCAGACGGCGAGGTCACCTCTGCCAATGCCGCGTCGCTTACCCTGAAGCTTTCGCAGATGGCGAACGGCGCCATTTACACAGATGACAAGAACGTCGTGAATATCCATGACCGTAAACTGGAAGCCCTGGAAGACCTGGTAGAAAGTGCCAACGGGAAGTCTGTCCTGGTGGCGTACTGGTTCAAGCACGATAAGGACCGCATCCGGGAGCGGATGGAAGCCAGGGAACTGAAGGAGCCGCAGGATTTCGCCGACTGGAACGCAGGAAAGATTCCTGTGGCCCTCATCCATCCAGCTTCTGCCGGACACGGCCTGAACCTGCAGCAAGGCGGTTCCATCCTGATCTGGTTCGGCCTGACCTGGAGCCTGGAGCTGTACCAGCAGACCAACGCCCGGCTCTGGCGGCAGGGGCAGGCGGACAAGACGGTCATCATACAGCACATCGTAGCCAAGGACACGATTGACGAACGCATCCTGAACGTCTTGAAACACAAAGACGGAACCCAGGCCGCACTGATTGAAGCCGTAAAGGCTGACCTGGGCATGACGGAAACAGAAAATGGGGGTATACTATGAAACAGGAAACAGAAGGAGAAGAAAAGCGTATGGAAGCCAAGGCGTACCTGGAACAGGCACGGAACATCAACATACAGATAGACAGCAAGCTGGAGCAGGTATCGTCTTTGCGGCAGCTGGCTATCAAGGCGTCATCGACACTCAGCCCGGTGCCGCCAAGCGGGACACCCAATCCGCACCGTCTGGAAGAAACCATCGCCCGTATGATGGATATGGAGCATGAAGTGGATGAAGCCATCGACGGCCTGATCGAACTCAAGGTAGATATCATGAAAGCCATCAGCCGGATTCCGGATGCCCGGGAACGGGTCATCCTGGAACTCCGCTACTTGGCCTTTAAAGACTGGGCATCCATTGCCGATGCCCTCGGACTTCATGTCCGCCAGGTGTACCGCCTGCATGACGAAGCCCTGAAACACATCGAGATTTCTGGCGAATGTCACTGAATGTCACTAAAGCAGCACTTGATGTCACTGGCTTCTGTAAGATATACTATAATCAGCAAGAAAAGAATGAAGGGCCGAGGCTTGAACGCCATCGGTCCTTTTTTGATGCCGGAGATGATGTAAATGCCCAGAAGACCGAAGACGCCCTGCAAATATCCGGGCTGCCCCAGGCTGGTGCCGTATGGAAGAAAATATTGTGAGGAACATGAACGGCAGTGCCAGGGGGAACGGGCTGATGCAGAAACACGTGGCTACGGATGGGAGTGGCAGAAGGCCAGGAAGTTTTTCCTGAAACGTCATCCCTGGTGCATTCGCTGCGAAGCAAAAGGCCGTCTCGTCCCGGCAACGGTCGTTGACCATATCAAACCGCATCGCGGTGATGAGAAACTGTTCTGGGACGAAACGAACTGGCAGCCCCTTTGCAAGAGCTGCCATGACCATAAGACGATGACCGAAGACCGGAACATCGAGTACAAGTACTGAATCCGTCCGTAGGGCGGGGGGATGCAAATCTCTGCAGCCCTTCCGTCCATGACCGTCGCCCCCTCAAACGTGAAAAAACGCGAAATTCATAAGGGGGGATACCCGGCATCTAAAATCGAATCATCTGCTCCAGGCTATTTGGCCCGGAGCTTTTTTGTTGTGTGAAAGGAGCCTGTCATGAACGACTGCCAGCGCCGGCAGATAGAAGACATGCGGAAGCAGGGGATGGGCTACAAGGCCATCGCCAGAAAGACCAAGCTGTCACGGGACAGCGTACGGAATTATTGCAGGTGGCACCACCTCGCCGGTTACGGCAGAGCGGTGGCGGCTGCCTTCAGAGAGGAGCAAGCGTGTGAAGACATCGGATATGGAATGGAAGATGCTGCCCATCGGCCAGCTGAAGCCTGCGGCATATAACCCCAGGAAGCAGCTGAAGCCTGGCGACAAGGAATACGAGAAAATCAAGAAGTCCATTCAGGAGTTTGGCTATGTGGAACCCATCATCGTCAATTACGACATGACGGTCATCGGCGGGCATCAGCGCCTGACCGTACTGAAGAACCTGGGCTACGAAGAAGTCCAGTGTGTCGTTGTCCATATCGAGGATGAGCATAAGGTCAAGGCGCTCAACATTGCGCTCAACAAAATCACGGGTGCCTGGAACGAACAGCTCCTGGCCGACCTTATCGTCGATTTGCAGAGCGTCGACTTCAACGTCGACCTGACGGGCTTTGAAGCACCGGAAGTCGAGCAGCTCTTCTCGAAAGTGTACAACAAGAAAATCAAGGAAGATGACTTTGATGTCGACGGCGAACTGGCAAAGCCGACTGTCGCCCGTGCGGGAGATATCTGGCTCCTGGGTGACCACCGCGTCATCTGTGGCGATGCGACGCTGCCGGAAACCTATGAACGGCTGATGGCGGGGAAGAAGGCCAACATGGTGCTGACGGATCCGCCGTATAACGTCGATGTGGAAGAAACAGCCGGCAAGATCAAGAACGACAATATGCCGGATGACAAGTTCTACCAGTTCCTTTTCGCGGCCTTTGTCAATATGGAACAGAACATGGAGCAGGATGCTTCCATCTATGTATTCCACGCAGATACCCAGGGGCTGAACTTCCGCAAGGCATTCAAGGACGCAGGATTCTACTTGTCTGGCTGCTGCATCTGGAAGAAGAACGCCCTGGTACTGGGACGTAGCCCGTATCAATGGCAGCATGAACCGTGCCTTTTTGGCTGGAAGCTGAACGGCAGGCATCAATGGTATTCCGACCGCAAACAGACGACCATCTGGGAATACGACCGGCCGAAAGCCAGCAAAGAGCATCCCACCATGAAGCCTATAGCCCTGATGGCGTACCCTATACAGAATTCATCCATGAGCCACTGCATCATCCTGGACCCGTTCCTCGGTTCCGGTTCTACGCTCATGGCCTGCCAGCAGACGGGCCGCATCTGTTACGGCATCGAGCTGGACGAGAAGTTCGTCGACGTCATCGTCAGGCGCTACATCAGTGAATATGGGGACGCGGGTGTGTTTGTCCTGCGCGGGGACGAGAAAATCCCGTATGCGGAGGTGGCAGATGATGGAACAGATTAAGCTGGGCAGCCTGTTCTCCGGGAGCGGCGGTTTTGAACTGGGCGCCATCCTGGCGGGCATCCGTCCTGTATGGAACTCGGAAATCGAGCCGTTCCCCATCCGCGTGACGACGAGACGGCTGCCATCTGTGAAGCATTACGGCGATGTGAGTGCCATAAACGGCGCACAAATCGAGCCGGTAGACATCATTACCTTCGGCAGTCCCTGCCAGGATATGTCGATTGCCGGAAAAAGGGATGGCCTTGGCGGTTCGCAGTCCTCGCTGTTCTATCAGGCAGTGCGCATCGTGAAGGAAATGAGGGAAGAAACGAATGGACAATATCCAAGATATATCGTGTGGGAGAATGTCCCTGGGGCTTTCTCCAGCAACAAGGGAGAGGACTTCCGGACGGTCCTTGAAGAAATCTGCCGCATCAAAGACCCTGCGGTTTCAGTGGCTGGCTGTGCCAGATGGCAGCCTGCGGGATGCATCCTGGGAAACGGGTACTCTGTGGCCTGGCGCGTCCTCGATGCCCAATACTGGGGCGTCCCCCAGCGAAGAAAGCGCATCTACCTTGTCGCAGATTTTAATGGACAAAGTGCCGGAAAGGTTCTATTTGAGTCCGAGGGCCTGTCAGGGTATTCTGCGCAGGGCTTCCGAGCATGGCAGGGTGCTGCCGGACGTCTTGCGCCTGGCCCTGGAACGGCAGGCACAATCTGCCTGAATGACCAGGGCGGCATCCGAATGGATGTGACGGAAGAGCGGACGAACACCTTACGGGCAGAAGCCCATCATCCTCCGGTCATCGTCAATCTGCCGGGTCCGGTGTTTGAGAACCATGGAGCCGATGCCCGGTACAAGGGGCCGCTCTCTGTGAACCCATCACTCACGGCGCGGTACGGGACGGGCGGCAACAACCAGCCGCTGATCCTGCAGGGCGGGGGCAACAGAGAAAAGAAAACCTATGATGTACGGCAGACCTCGGACGGCACCCGCAATATGCGGAACCATATCTATGAGAGCGATACCTGCCGGACCGTCGACCGTTCGGGAAATGTACCGGGGAGCAACCAGGGCGGCATCGCTGTGGTGGAGCTGACCTATAGTGCCAGCAAGAATTCCCACTTCACACGGGCGGCGAAGGAAATGGCCAGTTCCCTGGTAGCTACGGATTATAAAGATCCGCCGCTCATCAACAGCCATGCTCGTGTCCGCCGCCTGATGCCGGCAGAATGTGCAAGGCTCCAGGGATTCCCGGACTGGTGGTGCAGCCATCTGGAAACAGGGAACCCGTCTGAAGAAGACATCCGCTTTTGGAGCGATGTCTTTGAGACCCATCGGAAAGCCCTGGGGAAAAAGACAAAGCCCAAGACCCGGAACCAGATTATCAAATGGCTGAAGGAACCGTACCGGGATTCTGCGGAATACAAGATGTGGGGCAACGGTGTCGCCCTTCCCTGCGTGTATTTCGTCTTGGCCGGCATTGCCTGCTTCTTTGAGAAAAAGATGCAAAAATGATTTGCTATTATCGGCGTTCAGAGTGATATATGTACTAGCAAAACAAGGAGGTACATAGACCATGACAATCCAGACGAACCTGAACGACCGCAAGGAACTGGCCAGAAGGCTGATTCCCTTCAACCATAACGAAAAGCTCCGCTATACGGGGACGCCGGCCTTTGCCTACGAAGGGCGGGGGTTCCGCATCCTTCGCAGCGGCGATATCGAATGCGATGATGAAAAGACAGAAGCCGCCATCACGGCTTTCCTGCAGGAAGCAGGAATCCTTCCGCATCCGGAACCGGCAGAAGGAACGGAACCCGAAGTGCCGCAAGAGCCGCTGGAGCAGGATGAAACGCCAGGATTGGACGCACTGCCGCATCCGGACAGGATGGAAATCAAGGTTCCCATTGATGGCATGGACGGTGCGCAGCTCCGCAACCTGGTCTTCATGCTCCACGCCCAGCAGTACCTGCTGAACCGGGCGGCAGGACATGAAAACATCCATGTGCCGGACAGGCTGGTGGAAGACTTGAAAGAAGAACCTGGTACCGACCAGACTTCCTTCTTTGCCATCTATCAGAACTATCGCAAGGAAGGGCGGGGCTTCTGGATTGCGGCAGATACGGTGACATTCTGCATTGCCGCAACCGGCAATGCTGTGAAGAACCGCGCCCTGATTGAACTAGCGGCCTTCATGGTCAGCGCAGCGAAAAAAGCGAAACGGGTTCAGGCTGACACACGGAAGCCTGAAAACGAGAAGTACTACCTGCGGATGTGGCTCCTGCGCATCGGCATGGGGACCAAGGCCAGCCACGAATCGCGCATGGCCCTGCTGAAAGGCCTGAAGGGATGGAGTGCCTTCCGCACGGAAGAAGAAGCCAAGGCTCATGCCAGAAAGCAGAAGGAACGCCGGCATCAGAACCCATAAATTTTCAATTTAATTCATAATTATTCTCAAAATGACTTGCTATTGTGTGCCTTTAGAGTGATATATAGTGTACCAAAAGAACACACGCACACATAGAAAGGACAGAGAGGATTATGAAAACACTGCACTTTGGCATCGAAATGGAAATGACAGGGATTACAAGAAGCCGGGCCGCCAGCCTCATGGCCCGCTTCTTCGGGACGGAAAGTCGGCATGAAGGCGGAGCCTACGATACCTACACCGCAAGGGATGAACAGGGACGGAAATGGAAAGCCATGAACGACTCCAGCCTGGTTCCACAGAAGAAGGTGAACGGAAACATTACAGATGCTTCCAGCTTCTACCGCACGGAAGTGGTCAGTCCCATTCTTTCCTACGAAGACATCCCGAAGCTGCAGGAACTGGTGCGGATGCTACGCAAGGCCGGGGCCTTTGCCAATAAATCCTGCGGCATCCACATTCACGTCGGGGCCGAACGCTTCACGGCAAAGACCCTACGGAACCTGGTGAACATTATGGCGAGCAAAGAAGACATGATTTACCGCGCCCTCCAGATCAACCCCTCGCGGGAAAACCGATACTGCCGGAAAACGAACACCACCTTCCTGAAGGATCTCAACCGGAAAAAGCCGGACACGCTGGACGGCATCGCCGACCTCTGGTATCAGGAAGCACCCTACGGACGGAACCATCATTACAACAGCACCCGCTACCACGGGCTGAACCTGCATGCCACCTTCACCAAAGGAACCGTCGAGTTCCGGCTTTTCAACGGGACACTCCACGCTGGGGAAATCAAGGCATACATTCAGTTCTGCCTGGCCGTCGCTCATCAGGCCCTGGCCCAGAAGAAAGCCTCGGCCCGAAAGACCGAAACGGACAATGAGAAATACGCTTTCCGGTGCTGGATGCTCCGGCTCGGACTCATCGGTGACGAGTTCAAGACCTGCCGGCTCCACTTCCTGAAACACCTCACGGGCAATTCCGCATGGCGCAATGCCGCCGCTTGAAGGGGATAGCCTTACGGGCAGCTTCGGCTGCCCTTGGGGTGGTAGAAGGGTAATCCCTTCAGAAAGGATGAGAGCGATGAAACAAAGAATCTACATTGCCTACGGCAGCAACATGAGTGAAGTACAGATGGCAAGACGGTGTCCTGACGCCGTTCTTTCAGGGACGGGCCGAATCCGGGGCTATGAACTCCTCTTCAAAGGTTCTCTGACAGGATGTTACGCCACTATCGAGAAGAAGGCGGATGCCTTCGTGCCGGTTGTTTTCTGGCGCATTTCTCCGGCGGATGAACGGCGGCTCGATGCCTATGAAGGCTTCCCGCGGTTCTATTATAAAAAAGAAGTGGATGTGGAAACAGATGACGGCATCATCAGCGGTCTTGTGTACATCATGCACGAAGACCGGCGGTTCGGTATTCCGGAGGACTGGTATTATCAGAACATGGAGCGGGATTACCGCAGGTTCGGTTTCGACCTGTCTATCCTGCGAGCCGGCCTGCGGCACAGCCGGGAACGGATGGAAGGAACGCGGCTCCGGCTTATCGCCATGGATGACAGGCAAGCTCCGCCCAAGGGAACTGAAGGCACCGTCCAGTTCGTCGATGATGCTGGAACCATCCATGTACAGTGGGATACAGGCAGCAGTCTTGGGCTGATACCCGGAACCGACGAATGGGAAGTCATCGAATAAGATGCATAAATATCGGATAGGCAGTCAGCGTCGAACTGTTCGAAGACAATGGCCACGCCATCGAATGGGTCATGAAGAATTAAAAAAGAGAACCCGAGGGGAACGCAGATGCGGTCCCCTCTGTCGTACAGCCCGCAAGGGCTTTTTTATTGGGAGGTGAGCGCCATTGGCTGTACGAGGAAGAAAACCGAAGCCGACGGCGCTCAAGGTGCTGGAAGGCAATCCCGGCCATCGTCCCCTCAATAAGAAGGAACCCATGCTAAAGGGACGGCTCCCTCGCTGCCCGGACTGGCTGGAAGATGACGCCAAGAAAGAATGGAAGCGGCTGGGGAAAGTCCTTGCTGAGATGGGGATGCTGACCAACCTGGATATGATGGCCTTTGCCGGGTACTGCCAGGCATATGCCCGATGGAAAGGAGCGGAAGAGTTCATCACCCAGCATGGGGATATGGTGCGGACGCCGAACGGCTACCTGCAGCAGGTACCGCAGGTAGCCATTGCCCAGACGAACCTCAAGATCATGCTGAAATTCTGTGAGCAGTTTGGCCTGACCCCGTCAGCCCGGAGCCGCATAGTTGGGGAAGAGAACGGGGCAGAAAAAGAAACGGATGAAATGGAACTGCTGTTAAGGGGGTGACAAGTTTGGCATTTGTATATAAGCCGTCAGCGTTCATGCTGCCGGATTCCCATTACGACAAGGACAAGGCCGACAGGGCGGTTGCCTTCATCGAGCATCTCTGTCATACCAAAGGCAAATGGGCCGGGCAGCCGTTCCTGCTCCTGCCGTGGCAGGAACAGATTGTGCGTGATCTCTTCGGCATCGTCAAGGAAAACGGGAAGCGGCAGTTCCTGACGGCCTATATAGAGATTCCAAAGAAGAACGGGAAAAGCGAGCTGGCTGCAGCCATCGCCCTGTACCTTCTTTATGCCGATAACGAGCCGAGTGCCGAAGTGTATGGTGCGGCCTGTGACCGCAACCAGGCTTCCATTGTCTTTGATGTGGCACGGCAGATGGTCGAGATGAGTCCGGCCCTGATGCGCCGCTCCAAGATACGGACGGCGGGCAAGCGCATCATCAATTATCGCAACGCCGGGTTCTACCAGGTGCTGTCGGCGGAAACCGGGACCAAACACGGACTCAATGTGTCGGGCCTGGTCTTTGACGAAATCCACGCCCAGCCGAACCGCAAGCTCTATGATGTCCTGACCAAAGGCTCCGGCGATGCCCGGGAGCAGCCGCTCTTCTTCATCATCACGACGGCGGGCAACGACAAGAACAGTATCTGCTATGAGTTGCACACAAAGGCCCTTGACTTGATGGCGGGCCGAAAGAAAGATTCCACCTTTTACCCCGTGGTCTATGGCCTGGAACATGAGGAAGACTGGACGGATGAAGCCAATTGGTACAAAGCCAATCCTTCTCTGGGGCATACCATTCAGATTGATCGCGTCCGGGAAGCCTATCGGAATGCTGTCGAAAATCCGGCGGAAGAGAATGTCTTTAAGCAGCTCCGGCTCAATATCTGGACTTCGGCCAGCATCCGCTGGATACCGGAACAGGTCTACGACAAGGGGAGCCTTCCCATTGACCTGGATTCCCTGCGGGGACGGATGTGCTACGGCGGGCTGGACTTGTCCAGTACATCGGATATCACGGCCCTGGTACTGGCTTTCCCGCCACGGAGCGATGATGAGAAATACATCCTGTTGCCTTTCTTCTGGCTGCCGGAAGACACGCTGGAACTGCGGTGCCGCCGGGACCATGTTCTCTACGACGTCTGGCAGAAGCAGGGCTTCATCCAGACGACGGAAGGGAACGTCATCCATTACGGCTTCATCGAGAAGTTTATCGAACGCCTGGGGGAAACGTACCACATACGGGAAATCGCCTATGACCGCTGGAACGCCACCCAGATGGTGCAGAACCTGGAAGATATGGGCTTCACCATGGTGCCTTTCGGCCAGGGGTTCAAGGATATGTCGCCGCCGTCGAAGGAGCTGTTCAAGCTCCTGATGGAAGGGAACATCATCCATGGCGGCAATCCCGTTCTCAAATGGATGGCCAGCAACGTCGTCATGCGCCAAGATCCTGCGGGAAACATCAAGCCGGACAAAGAAAAATCCGTCGAAAAGATTGACGGAATCGTGGCGTCCATCATGGCACTAGACCGCTGCATCCGCAACGGGACTGGCAGTGGCAGTGTCTATGACGAACGAGGTGTTATTGCATTTTAAAGACATTTGCAAAAATGGCAGGTGCTTTTTTGTGCCCGTTTTTGGAGGTATTTTATGAGAATCCCCTTTTTATCCAGCCTGTTCCGTACCCGGGACAAGCCTCAGAACTATTATATCGGCACGGATTTTCGTTATCTGTTCGGCCCCTCTGCCAGTGGCAAGACGGTGAACGAGTTCACGGCTATGCAGACGACGGCAGTGTATGCCTGCGTCCGCATCCTGGCGGAAACTCTGGCGGCCTTGCCGCTCCAGCTGTACCGTTACACGCCTGGCGGCAAGGAGCGGGTCTATGACCATCCGCTGTACCATCTGCTCCATGATGAGCCGAATCCGGAGATGACTTCGTTTATCTTCCGGGAAACGCTCATGAGCCACCTGCTCATCTGGGGCAATGCTTACGCCCAGATCATCCGCGACCGATTAGGGCGGGTACAGGGACTATACCCGCTCAGGCCGGACAAGATGACCGTCTGCCGGGATGACCGGGGAAAGATTTTTTATCTGTATACCAAGACGGGAGACGAGAATCCGAACATCAAGCCGTACGGGCAGGTGGCCCTGCAGAAGGAAGAAGTGCTGCATATCCCCGGCCTTGGGTTTGACGGCCTGGTCGGTTATTCGCCGATTGCCATGGCCCGCAATGCCGTGGGCATGACCATGGCCTGCGAGGAATACGGTGCCTCTTTCTTTGCGAACGGGGCCAGCCCCAGCGGGGTGCTGGAACATCCAGGCGTTCTGAAGGATCCGGCCAAAGTCCGGGATTCGTGGAATGCCGTCTACCGGGGGACGGGCAATGCCCACAAGGTGGCTGTGCTGGAAGAAGGCATGAAGTACCAGCAGATCGGCATCCCGCCGGAAGAAGCACAGTTCCTGGAAACACGGAAGTTCCAGCTCGATGAGATTGCCCGGCTCTACCGCATCCCGCCACACATGATTGGCGACCTGGAGAAAAGTTCCTTCAATAATATTGAGCAGCAGTCCATGGAATTTGTGAAGTACACGCTGGATCCATGGGTCATCCGCTGGGAACAGGCCATGCAGAAAGCCCTGTTCCTGCCGGAAGAGAAGAAACAGTATTTCCTGAAGTTCAACGTGAACGGTCTCATGCGCGGCGACTATGAGAGCCGCATGACCGGGTACAGCATCGGCCGGCAGAACGGCTGGCTGTCCGCCAACGATATCCGGGAGATGGAAGACATGAATCCCGTGTCGGATGAAGAGGGCGGTAATCTATACCTTGTCAATGGCAGCATGACCAAGCTCAAGGATGCCGGGGCTTTTGCCCAGAAGGGAGATACGAATGAAACATAAATTTTGGAAGTGGGTGACTAACGAAGCACCGGATTCTTTCGGCAGTGAACGGACGCTGTATCTGGACGGCCAGATTTCGGATGAGACCTGGTGGGGCGATGAGGTAACGCCGAAGGCATTCAAAGAAGAACTGAATGCGGGCAGCGGCGATATCACACTCTGGATCAACAGTCCGGGCGGTGACTGTTTTGCCGCTGCCCAAATCTATAACATGCTCATGGATTATCCGGGGAACGTCACCGTCAAGATTGACGGCCTGGCCGCTTCGGCTGCGTCCGTCATCGCTATGGCCGGGACCAAGGTCTGCATGTCGCCAGTGGCCATGCTGATGATCCATAATCCGGCGACCCTGGCCTATGGCGATCAGGCAGAGATGGAAAAGACCATCGGCATGCTGAGCGAAGTCAAGGAGAGCATCATCAACGCTTACGAAATCAAGAGCGGCCTGGCCCGCACGAAGATTTCGCACATGATGGATGACGAGACCTGGCTCAACGCGAAGAAGGCCGTGGAACTTGGCTTTGCCGATGAAATCCTCTTCGACCAGAAGAAAGACGATGGGGAGCAGCCGGAAGCCATGATTTACACCCCTGTTACTGTCACCAATTCGTTAGTACAGAAATTAAAACCACGTGAACCTGTCAATAAAGTGCCAGCCGCTTCCCTGGAGAACCGGCTGGCATTGCTCATTCATTAAGGAGGACAACAATGGATACGATTTTAGCACTGCGTGAGAAACGCAAGAATCTGTGGGATGCCGCCAAGAATTTTCTGGATACCGTCCGTGATGAAAACGGCATGGTCTCTGCAGAAGATGCGGCTCGCTACGACAAGATGGAAGCGGATGTGGTGAACCTCGGCAAAGAAATCGACCGCCTGGAACGCCAGCAGCAGCTCGATGCCCAGCTGTCCCAGCCGACCACGATGCCGATTACTGAACTCCCTGGCGCAGGCCAGAATGGAGCAGAAAAGAGAGGCCGTGCGTCCGATGCCTATCGTAAGGCTTTCTGGGACAGCATCCGCCATAAGAACTTCATTGATGTACAGAACGCCCTGAGTGCAGGCACCGATGCTGATGGTGGCTATCTGGTACCGGACGAATTCGAACACCAGCTCATCGACAAGCTCCAGGAAGAGAATTTCTTCCGCGGCC
This sequence comes from Acidaminococcus nyctereutis, assembly GCF_052216985.1. Lineage (NCBI taxonomy): Bacteria > Bacillati > Bacillota > Negativicutes > Acidaminococcales > Acidaminococcaceae > Acidaminococcus > Acidaminococcus nyctereutis. Next base: position 28,672 of record NZ_JBQOUY010000005.1, on the reverse strand, counting down.
TGGCCACGGTCATCCACACCAGCGGCGACCGCAAGATTCCCATCGTGACGGGTCATGGCGAAGCGTCCTGGATGGAAGAGAACGGCCTCTACCCGGACAGCCAGGATACCTTCGGCCAGCAGTCCATCGGGGCGTACAAGCTGGGGACGGCTATCCGTGTGTCGGAAGAACTGCTGAACGACAGCGCTTTCGACCTGGAAAGCTACATTGCCGGTGAATTTGCCCGCCGTATCGGCACGAAGGAAGAAGAAGCCTTCCTCACCGGTGACGGGAAGAACAAGCCGACTGGCGTGTTCCCGTCCGCGGAGCTGGGCGTGATAGCCAATGGCGCATCCATCACCTTTGATGATGTCATCGACCTGTATCACTCCCTGCGCATCCCGTACCGCCGCAAGGCCGTATGGCTCCTGAACGATGCAACCATTAAGGCCTTGCGCAAGGTGAAGGACAACAACGGCAACTACATCTGGCAGCCGTCTGTCACCGCAGGTACGCCGGATACTATCCTGAACCGTCCCTGCTACTGCACTTCCTTTGCACCGGAACTGGCGGCGGGCAGCCGTCCCATGCTCTTCGGGGACTTCAGCTACTACTGGATTGCCGATAGGGAATACCGCTCCTTCAAGCGGCTTAACGAATTGTATGCCGCCAACGGCCAGATCGGCTTCCTTGCCAGCCAGCGCGTCGATGGCATGCTGATGCTCAAGGAAGCGGTCAAGGCCCTGGAGATGAAAGCGAAGGGATAAGCCATGATTGTGACGCTGGAAGAAGCCAGGGAATACCTGCGGATTGATGAAGATGACACGAGTAATGATGACGTCATCCAGTCTTCCCTGGAAACAGCCCAGGCCCTCTGCCTGGATATATCCCGTTGCGAGGAAGCCGATGCCGAAGAGAATCCCGTGGTTTTTCACGAAGCGATTCTCTTCGCTGCGGCTTTTTTATATGAGCACCGGGAGGAAGCGGACTACGCAGGCCTTTTGAAACGTCTGCGCTGGCTGCTGTTCGGGGTCCGGCGGAGCTGTTTTTGAAAAGGGGGATGCCCATGAAGACGGGGCTTTTGAATAAACGGATTGAGATTCTGGGAAAGCAGGCCGTGACGGATGAATATGGTTTCGATACCCAGGCCGACGTCGTAGTGTACCGCTGCTGGGCATCCATCGAGCCTGCCCGGGGCAAAGTGTTCTATGAGATGGAACGCAAGGCGGACACGGAGTACAGCAAGATCACCATTCGCTGGCGTCCGGGTGTCACCCACGATATGAAGGTGAAGTATCAGGATCACCTCTACGACATCGATACCATAGTTGACCCGTATATGCGCCATGAAGCTCTGGAACTGTACTGTACGGAAGAAGTGAGGGGGACGGACAATGAGCGGAAGTGACTTTGAGGTCAAAGGATTGGATGACCTTTCAGAAAAACTGCTTTCTGCTATTGAAGAGTTTCCCGGCACTACCGAAAAGGGCCTGGTGACGCTTGGCAACAAGCTCAAGAAGGAGTGCGTAAAAAACACGCCGGAAGGCAGCACGGGCAAGCTGAAGAAAGGCTGGAAGCATAAGGTGGAAGGCTACAACGGTTCCGAGCTGGTCTATGAGCTGATCAACAAGCATCCCGTACATCACCTCTTAAATAACGGCCATGCGAAGAAAACACCTGGCGGCAGGACCGTGGGCTATTATGAAGGCCAGCACTATACGGAGAAATCCGTCAAGGTCTTCGAAGCCAGCGACTTGCAGCCGGGACTGGAGAGACTCACGAAGAAGCTCCTCAAGAAAGCAGGCGGCACATGATCCATGATATCGATATCTTGCAGGCGGTGCAGCAGAAACTCAAAGAGCGGTTCCCGTACCCCGTCTATTTGCAGGAAGTCAAGGAAGGCTTTGCGCCGCCGGCCTTTTTCCTGAAGACAATGACGGTAGCGACGCCGCAGAAAGAAAACGAGGTCTACCGGGATACGGACCTCTACATTACGTATCTGCCGAAGAAGCAGGAAAAAAGCACGGCCATCTACGCCGTGCTTTTTGCTGCGGAAAATTTATTCCGGGACGGACTGAAAGTCGGCAACCGTTATCTCCCTGTCGTGTCTATGAGTGAGGAGCTGATGGGGACGGACAATGACGGCGGGCGTCTGACGCTGACCTTCCAGTACTATGACGCCCGGGAAAAAGAAGAAACGGCAGAAATCATGAAGGTACTGCATCAGCGGTATCAGGGAAAGGAGACGTAACCCATGAAAATGCCATCCATTAATATCGCGTTCAAAGAAAAAGGCATCAGTGCCGTCGAACGCAGCGAACGCGGTATTGTCCTTCTGATTCTGAAAGAAGAGACACTGCCGTCCCAGACGGAAGTGAACCTGTACACGGCAGATGACATTCCCAAAGAACTCTCAGACAGCAACCGTGAGCAGCTGGAACTGACCCTTCGCGGCTACGTGAACAGTCCGAAGAAGGTCATCGCCGAAATCATCAGCAAGGATGCAGAAGATTATACCGATGTCCTCAAGGCCATCGAGAACAAGCGCTTCGATTACCTAGTCATCCCGGACATCGAAGAAAACCACATCGACACTATCGCGACCTGGATCAAGGGGATGCGGACGAATAAGAATAAGCGCATCAAGGCCGTCCTGCCGGACTGCACGGCGGATACGGAAGGAGTCATCAACTTCGTCAATCAAGTCATCCGTACGAAAACGAAGACCTACACGACGGCCCAGTACTGCGGGCGCATCGCGGGCATCATCGCAGGAACGCCGATGACCATTGCCTGTACGTATGCGCCGCTGCCGGAAGTCATCGGCTGCGACGTCTGGACGAAGGAAGAAATGGATACTATGACGGATGCCGGCAAATTGTTCTTCTTCTTTGACGGGGAAAAGGTCAAGCTGGGCCGCGGCATCAACTCCCTGGTCACGACGGTCCAGGGCAAAGGGGTATCGTTCCAGAAAATCAAGCTCGTCGATTTGATGGACATGATGTATGACGATATCCGCACCACAGCCCAGGATCATTACCTTGGCAAGTATGCCAACAGCTATGCCAACCGATGCCTCCTGGTGACGGCTATCCAGGGGTATCTTGACCAGCTGGCCCAGGAGGGCCTGCTGGAGCAGGGGCAGAATACGGCTTATATCGATGTGGAATCCACAAAGATCTGGCTGGAATCCAATGGCAAGTATACGAAAGAGGAACTGGCGGATATGTCGGAAATGGACATCAAGATGGCCAATATCGGCAGCAATGTCTTTATAGCCGTAGATGCTTCGCTCCTGGATGCCATGGAAGATGTCACGATTGCCGTCAATATCTGAGGAGGTGAAGTACAGTGAACAGCATGGAAGCCAAACGGGTGATGAACGGAAAGTATGCCGACCTCTATATCGACGGCGACCTCATGGCCGAAGCCACGGCTTTCAAGGCCGAGGTCACCCTGACCAAGGAAGAAGTGAAGATGCTCCGCCATGTCGGCAAGGGCTACAAGGTCACGGGCTATGACTGCAAAGGGCAGCTGAAGCTCCATAAAGTCTCGAGCTACATGATCAAGAAGATGAACGACAACATTAAGGCGGGCAAGCAGACCGTCGTGACCATCGTCTCCGTCCTAGATGACAAGGATGCCATAGGCAGCGAACGCATCGTCATCAAGGATGCGACCTTTGACAGCCTCATTCTGGCCGACTGGGAAGTGGACAAGATGGGCGAGGAAAGCTACAGCTTCACTTTCTCGGACTGGGACCTCTTGGATTTAGCATAAGGAGAACAAGCACATGAATATGGTAGACCGACTGCTGAAAGCAGATGTAGTGAACAAGCTGGCCGAACGGCCTGAAAAGAAAGTGAAGATGGAACGGCTCTCGAAGCTGTTCGGATTCGATTTTATCATCACGCTCCGGGCTATCGACCCGGAACGCTACGCCGATATCCAGAAGATGGCCGTGGACTTCACCAACGGCAGCGCCGATAACATCGACATTTATCAGATGCAGACCCAGACGCTCCTGGCGGGGATTGCCGATCCGGACCTCAAGAACAAGGATCTGCTGGAAAAATTCGGGGCCGTACTTCCTGGTGACATCATCCGCAAGCTCTTCCTGGCAGGTGAGATTGCTGATCTCACAGCGCAGATCACAGAACTCAACGGCTATACGACCCAGGAAAAGGCGGACAAAGCCGTAAAAAACTGATCCGGACCGATGGCGAAGTGCAGGCAATGTATCTCCTGTTCCGGGAGCATCACCTGCTGCCGTCAGCGGTCATGAAACTGGGATACGGCGAACGGCAGGTGCTGTATGCTTTCATCCGCTATGAGATGGAAGAACGCGATAAAAAAGTATCTTCAGCATTATCGGATTAACTGCTGAAAATACGGCTATCTGCCATAAAGTCATAAGGCAGGCTCAAGCCACTTAGATATTTCATAGACGAAGTCGCTTTTTTTCTTGCATTGTGGGTGGCCGACACGTAGTACATGAAAGGTTTGATTGCCCAGGGTGGAAATGGCTTCCTGCCAGGGCATTTTTCTTTTCCCAATGTCTTTAAAACCGTTGTAATGAATATTATAACGGTCAAAAACGTTAGGGATGTAATCGTCATAATACCAAGATGTATAAAAAATGATATGAGTAGGATGTATTACCTTTAATTCCTGCTGAAGGACTTTTAGGTTTAGGATACAGTTGGATTTTACAAAATCTGAGGTAGTATCCTTTCCTCCGGAATTGTTGCATTTGACAATATTGGTAAATGCGATGTGTTCTATAGAATCGTCACCGAATATTCTCTGAGTGATAGCACGAGTATAGCTCCAATATGGCCAGCTTTTGTTCCACAGAGATTCACGGGTATATTGAAAGGGATTGCGGAAGCCGTCTTCAATCGTGCCGGGATTGTTTCTGGCATTTTTACCGACAAATAGAATTCTCTTGGAAGTTTTATTAAAATCGGAACCTACGCACCAGCAGCCAATCGGTAAGGATAAATGTTCTTTCTTGTGACATTCTTCACAGATTTTGCAAGTACCAAGCTCCATATGGTGATATCGTTCAGCTAATCTTTTTTCTGTTTCATTGAAATAGCGCATTGGAATTCCTCCGTAACGATAGATTTCTTTTATCTTACTATATTTTTAATATCTGTAACAACATTGAGAGGTGAAACAGCATGGCCAATAATGTCATCGATGCCGCCATCCGGCTGCGGGATTTGTTCACGCCGACCGTGCATAGCGTCAATGCCAGCCTGGGGACCATGAAGACCCAGATGGCGGCGGCGAAACAATCGGTCAGCGGACTGTCGGACAAGCTGACGGAGCATGAGCGCATCCAGAAACGGACGGCGAAGAGCATCGAGCAGACGGGAAGCAAGATTTCCGGCTTATCAGACAAGATAGCCCTGCTGTCAGCCCCCATCCTGGCAGCCGCAACGGCAGGCTTCAAGCTGCACAGCGACTTTGCCAACGGTATCGCCAAGATTTCGACTTTGGTCGACACGACGGTTGTTTCCATGCAGAAGGTCAGTGATGAGATTCGTGCTGTCAGCGATGAAACGGGCGCAGGTGTCGCTGATCTTTCGGAATCGGTCTACCAGGCCATTTCCGCTGGTGTCGATGCGGCCCATGCCGTGGGCTTTGTCAAAGACATGACAATTGCTGCGAAAGCCGGCTTCACCGACACGACGACTGCCGTTAACGGTGTGACCACGGTCCTCAATGCCTATGGAAAATCGGCAGAAGAAGCCACGGCGGTGACGGACCAGATGCTCCTGGCACAGAACTTCGGCAAGACATCCTTTGGCGAGATGGCCCAGTCCATGGGCAATGTCATCCCCATTGCGGCACAGCTCAATGTCAGTACCCAGGAACTGTTCGGTTCCATCGCCGTCCTGACCAAGAACGGTATCCGGACCAGCGAGGCCATTACCGGACTCAAGGCGGCTTACAGCAACATCCTGAAGCCGTCTGCCGAAGCGGCGAAACTGGCTCAGTCCCTTGGCCTTGAGTTCAATGCGGCTCATCTGCAGAGCGTGGGCTGGGTGAAGTTCCTGGACGAAGTGAAGCGGGCGACAGGCGGCGATGCCGAACAGATGGCCCAGCTCTTTGGCTCTGTCGAGGGCCTGAACAGCATCCTGGTCCTGACGGGCAAGGGAGCCGGGGACTTCGATAAGGTCATGGACCAGATGGCCCAGTCTGCCGGCATGACCCGGGAAGCCTATGAGAAGATGCTGACCCCGTCGGAGCAGATGCAAATTACCATGAACCAGCTGAAGAATGCCGGCATGGATTTAGCAGTGTCGTTTACGCCGTACTTCAAGGCCATGTCGATGCGCGTCAAGGAACTGGCTGCCTGGTTTCGTGCGCTTACACCGGAACAGAAAACGCTGATTGGCCAGGTGGCTTTTGGCATCGTGACCTTCCAGCTCTTCGGTTCCACCCTGGGGCGGGTGCTGACGGTCGGCGGCAGGGCTTTTGGTACTTTCAACTCTATTGCCACGGGCATTAGCAAAGCCGGCAGTGTCTCGAAGTATCTCTCGACCCAGTTCAAAGGACTCATTCCGGTCTGCCGGGGCATTGCCATCGTGGCCAGGGGCATGGGCAGTACCTTTCTGACTGCCGGACGCATGATGATCACCATCATCCGTGCCGTAGGCGCCGCAGCCATGGCCAATCCCATCATTATCATCATTGCCGCGATTATTGCTGCCTTGTACCTTCTGTGGAGGAACTGGGATACCGTGTCGCATTATATCGAACAGGCTATACAGGCTGTATCGGACGCCGTCGATGCAGGGATGAACTGGATCAGTTCTGCCTGGGACGGAGCCATGAACGGCATCAGCGAGACGGCCTCCAGTATCTGGGAAAGCATCAAGGACACCTTTCGCAGCGGTGTGAACTGGGTCATCGACCAGGTGAACGGCCTGATTTCCAGCATCAACGGCCTGTCTATCGACATTCCGTCCCTGACGGGAGGGGCGCCGACCCATGTGGGATTTGATATCCCAAGTATCAGCCACTTTGAAAGCGGTGTCGAGAACTTTCGTGGCGGCTTTGCCGTCATCAATGAAGACCGCCGGGGCGAGCTGGTACACCTGCCCAACGGCAGTACGGTCATACCTCATGATGAAAGCATCCGTCAGGCCATGAACGCCGGCAGCGGCGGCATCACCATCTGCATTGATACGATGAACGTCCGCAGCGAGCAGGACATCGACGCCGTCGCTGAAAAACTCGTCGAAAAAATGAGACTGTACGGCATGAACCGCATGAAAGGAGCGACCCTCTGATGAGTTCTTTCTTAGCATCTCTGTTGAACGCCATCGGCCAGGCTGCATCTTCCCTCACGATTTCTCTCTCTTCTGAATCGGCAGCGGTGGTCTTTCCCGTCCTGCCTTCGGAGCTGATGGTATCTGTCAATACGAATCATGGCACGGTGAACATCAATAACTTCGGCGACTACCTCATGATGGGAAAGACGGGACTCAGGACACTGACCCTTTCCGGATTTTTCCCAGCACAGGATTATCCCTTTGCCATGATGGGCCTTGCGCCTTATACATACATCGCCCAACTGGAAACGATGCGTACCGGTGACAGCGTCTGTCAGCTGACGGTGTCGGATACGCCGCTTTCCATGCCCTGCCTGATTTCGTCCTTCAAGTTTGGTGAAAAGGACGGCAGCGGCGATGTCTATTACGAGCTGGGCCTGACGGAGTACCGCTACGTCACAGCACCGGAGACGGGAAAGACCGATGCTGCGACAGGGCTGAAGAAGCGGCCGGAATCGTTCTGGTCGAAGATGAAGAAGAACATCACCTATTATCCCGGTGACAGCATCGGCAACGTCATCGGCCGGGCCGTGGGGAAATCGGTGACGCTCAACAATGAGCAGTTCTCGAAGTTCCAGATCTATCGCAGCATCGTCCGTAACGGCGGTCTTTCGCCCGGGGATATCATCCGCCTGACGACGATGAACCTCAAAAGGAATGATGAAAATGTTCCAGTTGCAAAGAATCAATAAGAAAAGCAATACCGAGGATGCTCAGACGGAAGGCCAGAAAAAGCCCGAGAACGCAGACCTTACGGGCTGGCTGATTTGTGCAACTTGGTCCGGGGACGTCGAGCAGGCCGGACGCAGGCTGGAATTCGACCTGGCCTATACGACACGGGATAAATCTTGGCAGAATCCGGAACTGGAACTGGGGGACGAGGTGCTGTTTATCCACATTGACGATAAGACGCAGCAGACTGTCCACCTGTTCCAGGGACGTATTTTTGGCCGCAGCCGGGAGAGCGGCTCTTCCGTGATGCATTTTACAGCCTTTGACAATATCGTCTATCTGGCCAAGTCCCGCATAACCAAGAAGTACACGAACGTCACAGTGGCCGACGCCATCCGCCAGACCATCAATGACTTTTCTATTCCGGCCGGGACTATTCCCGACCTGTCCGTCACCTGCAATTTCATTGCCGATGATATCTCGGCTACGGAGGCTATCAAGCAGGCATTATCCTATCAATCCGCACAGGATGGCAAGGGATACCATATCTACATGACCGAAGGGAAGCTCAACGTGGTCTGCATGAACGACCAGGTGGTGGAAGATTTCCTGATCAGCGATGTGACAAACCTGACCGGCGCTTCCGTGTCGGAGTCGGTCGAAGACATGGTTTCTAAGGTCATCGTCGTCGACAGTGCCGGGCAGACGAAAGGCGAACTGCCCAATCAGACGGATATCGACCGATTCGGTCTCATCCAGGCCATTTGCAAGGCCGACCCCAAGCAGGACGATGCTTCGCAGGCAAGGGCCATGCTGAAGACCGTCGCCCATGACATGTCCATCCGGGCCATCGGTCATATCCAGTGCATCGCCGGTTTTTCTGTCTCAGTCCAGGAAGAACAGCTCAAGGGGCAGTTCTTCATCAAGTCGGACAGCCATAAAATCGAAGGCAGCAAGCACCTGATGGAACTGCATCTGGTATTCAACAAACTGCTGGATGAGCAGAAACAGGAACTGGATAGTACATCGTACAATGCCAACCCGGACTATGTGCCGCCAGCGGAAACGAAATCGACATCTTCTGTTTCTGCAGGTGGCGCTATGGCTGGCAGCAGTGTGGTCGATGCGTGTATGGCCAATTTCGAGGGTACCGTTTCTCCCTATGGCTCAGAAGGCTGTGTCGACCGGGCGACCATCGCTGCGGCGGGCTATTCCCCTTTTGCAGCGCAGGAATATAACAATGGCGTGAAAGGCTGCGATCAGCTGCGGGCCGATGCCGAAGCGCAGGGTCTGGCTATCCCTTATGACCCGTCGCAGCTCGAAAAGGGCGACATCATCATGTACAACCGCTACAGCAAGCCGGACCCGAACTGGCATGTCGTCGTCTATGACGGAAGCGGCGGCTGCTGGGGCAACAGCTCCCATGTCTATGGCTGTTTTCATCACTACGAAGGCAGCATCGATATGGGGAGCGACTATTATCCGGCGACCATCATCAAGACATCGAGGGGGTGACAGGAGATGCAGAAAAATCCGTATATCAGCCTGCTGAATCTGATGGAGCAGGTCAGCCGCAGCAGCAACAGCCCGGACATTCAAATCGGGCAGATCCTGGCCTCGCCGCCAGATATCAAGGTCCGCTACAATGGCATCGTCCTGACGAAAGAGGAGCTGTGGATTTCCCATTATCTCCTGGCAGGCTACGGCCGCACAGCTAAAGGCCATCTGGTATCGGCGACACAGAATCGTGCCGGCGGCAGCGGTGATGCGGCTTACCAGTCCCATAATCATGATATCGATAATGACTACACCGATTCCGTCATCTATACGGATACACTAAAGCCCGGCATGTACGTGGCCATCATGCCCATGCTCATCAACGACCGGATTCAGCAGTACATTATTTTGGATGAGATTGTGAGGATTGATGGCCATGGCTGATCCTTTTGTAGCAATGAACAGCATCCAGGCAGCGAACCGGAATGAGTCGCTGCCTCTTTTCGTAGAATACGGCTATGACTTTGATAAGCAGTGCTTCCGCTACGATGAAAAAGGCCAGAACCTGATGGTGACAGAAAATGAAGCCCTCAAGGTCTGGATTTATAAGGCAATCCTCACCGAGCGGTATCGCTACTTGGCCTATGATGACAGCTATGGCATTACCATCGAGCCGTATCAGGGGAGAGCGCCAAACAGCCAGTATACGGCAGACAGGATTTGCCAGAATATCCGTGAGGGATTGATGGTGAATCCATACATTGCCCGCATTAACCATATCGAGGTGGAGAAGCGGGAACGGGATGATTTGGCCATTACGGTTGACGTCACTTCCATTTACAGTGACGAATCATTGACCGTGACGGCAGGAAGGAGCGAGGCATGAGCAATTTATTTGATGCACAGACCAAAGATGTGATTGAGAGCCGCATGGCCCAAACCCTGCACACCATTACGGAAAAAGAGCAAAGTACCATGGAAGGCACCTTTGCCCGCGACCTGATCGACGCCAATGCTGTGGAATTTGAGAGCAGCTATGCCGAGATGGCCATGTTGCGCGACGCGGCCTTTGCCGAAACGTCCTGGGGCGACTACCTGACGCTGCGGGCAGCGGAATTTGGCGTCGATCGCAAGAAGGCCGTCAAAGCAAAAGGAGAAGTCACGGTGACAGGGATGGCAGGGGCCTATATCATCCGCAGCAGTCTCTTCCAGACAAAAGACGGCCGGCGCTTTTACACCCTGGAGTCGGCCACCATTCCTGCCGGTGCCGCCGAGGTTACGATTCCTGTGGAAGCTGCCGATGCCGGAGCGACTGGCAATGTGGCCGAAGGAACGATTACGGAAATCCCCTATTCCATCCCGAATGTCTCGGCGGTCGTTAACCATAAGAAATGCTCCGATGGGGCGGATGAAGAAACGGATGCCGCACTCCTTGCCCGGCTCCTGTTCCGGGTGCGCCAGCCCATTACTTCGGGCAATGCCAATCATTATCGTGACTGGGCCATGTCTGTCGATGGCGTCGGGAACTGCAAAGTCATCCCGCTCTGGCAGGGCAATGGCACGGTGAAGGTCATCATCGTCACGGCAGAGAATGAATCGGCATCGGCTGAACTGATCCAGGAGGTCTATGACTACATCGAAAGCCAGCGGCCTATCGGTGCGACCGTGACCGTCGTTTCGCCGGCGCCATTATCCGTTGATTTGACGGCAGATGTCTATGGCACAGCCAGCCCCGATGCCGTAAAGGCAGCCATGACAGCCTATCTCAAGCAGACGGGCTTCACGCTTTCTTATGTCAGCCTGGCCCAGATGGGGAAACTCCTCCTTTCCATCAGCGGCATTACGGATTATAAGGATTTGAAGCTTAATGGAAAAGCGGCCAACGTGGAACTGACGAACGAGCAGATCCCCGTGGCAGGGAAGGTGGTGCTGAACCTTGTCAGCCAATGACTGGATGCGGCAGAGCCGGATGGATATCCTGAAGTATTTGCCGAATTTCTTATCCAAAGACCCGATGTTCCATTGCGCGGCAGAAACCTGCAATGAGGAGCATGACCGTCTGCGCCTGGCTCTGCAGGACCTGGCGGACAACTTCTTCGTGAACACCGCCACCTGGGCGCTGCCGCTTTATGAATCGTTCCTGGGCATCAAGCCCAGTGACGGAGATAGTGACGAATTCCGCAGGCAGCGGATTCTCTTCAAGCTGCAGCACGTGGATGTGTCTACAAAAGATTTCATGAACTCCATCATCAATCTCTACAGTGTCGGCCATATCGAGGAAGTCAATGAGGAGTATTACTTCAAGGTGTACTGCATCATGAACGACAAAGATACCACGATCTTGCAGAAGCTCATCACGCAGCTCAACATCTACAAGCCGGCCCATCTGGGATACGCCATCTACCTGGGTTATTCCTGGAATGGCAAGATTCACTGGAACGGAGAAGCTACCTTCTCGACGGCAACCATCGTATCCAAGAAAGGAGTGATGATAAATGGATGATTACAGCAAAGAGAAATGGTCTGCCGACTTCCCGGACCGTGCCGGACAGGAAGTCCGGCCCACAGAAGCGGTGGAGAATACGCTGGATTATGATGTGCTTTTCCCACAGTATCTTTCGGAAGACCCGGTTGTATTCAACCAGCAGAACAAGACCGTGTCCCAGCTGGTCAGCAATGATGCCCGGCTCTATGAGCGGATTTCCGCTACGGCTGCCGACATCAATGCCCATCTGACGGACGCCAATGCCCACGCAACTGGCATCAGCGGCAATGCGGCCAGTGCGTCGAAGCTGCAGACGGGGCGGAAGATTCACCGGGTTGTCTTTGATGGCACGAAGGATATTACACTGCCAGATTTCAGCGGCTGCGGCGAAAAGACGGCAGGCCAGAGCGGTATGGTCCCGTCACCTTCTGCTGGGAAGCTGAATACCGTCCTGCACAGCAACGGCAGCTGGGGCAAGGTCACCTACGCCGATATGGACGAGGAAGCCGTGGCCAAGATCCAGGCATGCCCGTTCCCTGTCAATGCCATCTACATTTCTACGGACGGGAAGAATCCCGCGACATACTGGCCCGGGACGACCTGGGTGGCCTTTGCCATGGGACGTTGCCTGATCGGGGCCGGAGCAGCAGACAGCGGAACCATGTACAAGGCCGGGGACAAGCTGGGTGAGGAGAAGCACAACCTTACGATTCCAGAAACTCCGGCTCATGGCCATACAGTCGGAGACAGCGGAAATCATCGTCACTGGTCCTGCGGGTCATTGCCGCGCAACTTCCAGTGGGATGCCTGTGAAGGCAATGATGCACCTGTTGCCGTAGGTTATGGCGACGGTTGCTGGCATGGGAATCAGGTGGACGGGCATACCTCCTGGGATGGGAATCATTCCCACAGCCTTTCCCGGACGGGTGGTGGCCAGCCGCACAACAACATGCAGCCGTCCATCGTCGTGTACATGTTCCAGCGGACAGGCTAGGAGGTGAGGAATATGGCTGAATGGTTACAGATGGCCGCATCCTTGGTATCGGTCCTGATGCTCTGCGGCGTCATCTTTAATTTCAGCGTCATCAAGCCGCTGAATGAATCGGTGCGGAGCCTCCGGGACTGTATCGCAGAACTTCGCCGCCAGCTGTCGGATACGGAAGCCAAGCGGCAGAAGATGGCGGAACGGCTGTCCCGGGTGGAAGCCCTGGCAGAACATGCCCACCGCAGACTGGATGCCATGGAACAGCGGCAGCCGGAACAGGGGGGATGGAAATGAGCTTCTCTGTAGTGCAGAACCGGATCCGCCTTGTGAGGGGTGATTCGGCAGAAATCCGCCTGGTCATTTGCGACCGTGTGACGGGGGAACCTTTCATCCCTGGAAAGCACGATGAGCTGGCGTTCACGCTGAAACAAAACTTTGCCGATGAAAAGCCTGTCCTGACCAAGACACTGGAACAGGGCATCCGGCAGGAAGGGGCGGCGTGCTTCCTGGTTTTCTGGCCGGACGATACCCGGAACCTTCCCTGCGGCCGTTATATCTATGATGTGGAGCTGGTGCGGGAGAACGGATACACCGATACCCTTATTCCGCCCCGGCCTTTTTTCCTGGAAAGGGGCGTGACGGACAATGGCACATAAGGGGAACAACCTTGTCGGCATTCTTTCCATGCCCCAGGCCCCTTCCGGGGACTTTCAGGAAAGATGTATCGTCCCATCCGACGAGGAACAGGTCGTCACCGCTGACAGCGGTCATGCGGCCCTTTCCCGGGTGACGGTAGCTGCCATCCCGTCGAACTATGGCAGAATCAGCTTTAATGGCTATGAGTTGAAAGTCGAGTAAAGGAGCAATCAACATGGCGAAAAACGTAAAAATCAATTCGGTCGTGTATGCGGAAGTGCCGCAGGTTTCCATCCCTTTGGCAGAAGGGCAGGGGACAGCTGTCTTTTATGATACGACCGGGGCTGCGGCGGCATCGGGCGATATCCTGACGGGAAAATCCGCTTTTATCGGGAACGGCTTCGTCGCGGGTTCCATGCCCAATAACGGAGCCATCAGCGGCAGTATCAGCAAGGCCGATGGCACGTATACCATCCCGGCCGGGTTCCATAACGGCAAAGGGGCAGTCCGCATCAGCAGCGAGGAACAGGCCAAGCTGGTCAGCGGGAACATCAAGTCCGGGGTGACGGTCCTCGGCATCAGCGGCAAGTCCAGCGTAGTCGATACCAGTGATGCCACCGCCGCCGCGGGGACGATTGTCAGCGGTAAGACGGCCTACATCAATGGTACCAAGGTGACGGGCAGTCTGACGACCGTTTCCGTTTCCCAGGACAGCCTGACGAAAATCCTGACTGTCGAGTAAGGAGGGAAGGCCATGAAGGTAAATGTGACGATAGCCGGAGCCAGTTACAGCGAAGTGCCATCCATCCTGATTCCCCTAAAAAAAGGCGGCAGGGCACGGTTCTGCGAAGTGTCTGACACAACGGCGAAAGCCGCCGATGTGGCTAAGGGGAAAAAGTTTTATACTTCAGAGGGTGAACTGGTGACGGGGACGGCTGACCTGTCACAGGCAGATGCACGAAAGACGATAACCCTGATTCAAAAAGAGCATCAGACCATTACGCTTACCTGCAACCATCCGGAGTTATCCTCACAAACAGACTCAGATGGAAATACCGTATATGCTACAACGTATCAGGATACCTTGAGCATCAACTTGAAAGCAGATACCGATTATTATGCGGGGAAAATCACTATCAACGGGGAAGAGCAGGAAAACAGCAGTACCAATCCTCAACTTGCTTATATATCGGCACCCATCAGTAATGGCATGATTGTCAGTGCAACCGACGCCGCCCCGATTCCCACTGTTCCTTTTACAGATGTAAGCCTTACGATGACGGGACAGGGCACGCAGTGGCTGACTGGCCATATGCTTATGACGACGAAGCAATCCCCGGAAAGCCCTAAGATAGTCGGCGTGGGGGCTCTGGAAAATGGAAGCCGTAAAGGGCTGCTGTTCCTGTTGGATGAAGAAAAACGATATGCAGGTTGCAAAGTTGAACTTACGACAGGGACAGGAATATCGGATACCACAGAATTGTTCTATGAGAAAGATGATGATCTGGGGGTCATAATGATTGGGGAAATATCGGATGCTTTATATTCTTATCTGGCAGAATCTTCAGAGACAAATGCAGAAGTCATACTGACAGTTAAGGTGGTGGGATGAGTTTGTTTGAGAAAGTGAATATTCCTGACTGTATCGTCATCATCGGTCTGGTCACAGCACTGATCCTGGCGATTTTTTATGCCTTGAACGAGCTGGCCATGTCCATTGCGTCAGGGCTGCTTGGTTACATCGGCGGCACTGTGAAGTCCGCCGTTCATCAGAAAGGAGAAGAAAAAACATGAAAGTATTCCTGAATCCTGGCCATGCGCCGGGCGGCCATCCCGACCCGGGGGCCGTCAACAGTGAAAGCGGTCTGCGTGAATGTGACGTGGCTCTGGCCGTCGGTCAATCTGCGGAAAGTTACCTGAATGCGGCAGGAGTAGCAACAGAACTGCTCCAGTCCAACAGTCTGGAGGAAATCTGCGAGGCCGCCAATGCCAGTGATGCCGACATCTTCGTGTCCATCCACTGCAATGCTGCTGAAGCCGAAGAAGCCAATGGCACAGAAACCTGGGCCTGCGCCGGCAGTTACCGTGGCAGCATGCTGGCGAGTTGCATCCAGAACCAGATTGTCGATGCCCTGGATATGACAGACCGTGGCGTAAAGATTGCCACGCCTGGCGTCAACGGGCTCTATGTCCTGACCAATACCGACATGCCCGCTGTCCTGGTCGAGCTGGCCTTCATCACCAATCCAGATGATGAAGACATCCTGGCCAATGCCCAGGATGCCCTGGCCAGAGCCGTGGCCAGGGGCGTCACCGATTATGAACAGCTGATTCTAGGAGGTAAATGACCGTGAACCGTGAAGAAATCAAGAAAGCCGTCGCCGATACCGTCGTAGGCTTTGCCAGGAGCGAAGCCGAAGCAGCCATCAAGTCCATCGACCTGGATGACGTCCAGAAGCTGGTGGAAGCGCAGATGAAGAACCTCACAGACCCGCTGGAAGCCGAAATCCAGACCACCACCAGCTGGTGGGTCAAAATCCGCAACCGACTCTACATCACCCTGATGCAGCAGGCGGTCAAAGCCATTGTGTCTGATGTAAAACAGAAGATTGCATGAGAAAAAGCCGGTATGGGGCATCGGGAGGGATGTTCTGTACCGGCTTTTTATGTTACAATGAAAAATAAGAACTTTCAATGTCTGGACTGTAAATGGCTGATTGAGAGGAAAGCAACATGTGGAAGGTACTCACCGAAGAATTAAATCAAATCGGCTCTGAAGGCGGCAAGATTCTAAAAGATGAAGAATATAAAGGACAATGCCGTATTACCTTAGAACGATGCATTCGTTACGATGCCATCACCTGTGGTGTGTACGGCGAAATGGTTCACACTGCTTATTCTGATGCCAAAGATTCATCTTCTCTGTATGAATCAATGAAGAAAGAACTGCAGATGTTCATTGATTCAGATTTCGATGATGAAGAGAAACGTAGTGATTTTTATGAAGCCTTTGTAAATCGGTATTAAGGTTCTCTTTGCCAAAGAAGAAGTCGACGCAGCCCTTAAGGGCATCGACCACAATGATCTGCAGCAGCTCAGCCAAGTGCAGATGAAGAAATCTTACGAATTCGTTGAAAGCGGAAATCCGGACCACAACAAGCTGGTGGGTGAAGATTCGAAACAGGCTGTATATCATTTTGCTGCAGCAAACTGTTAAAGCCATCGCAGCAGACTTAAAAAGAAAATTGCATAAGTACGAGACGCCAATATCATTTTTGTTTTTCTGGTATTGACTGTTTTTTTTTCTTGCTATAAGTGTATAGTCGATTTAAAATGATAATACTGTAATAAAAGGAATTTATAATTTGAAAATTTTGTAACTTGAAAGAGGGTTATTATAGTGGCTAGATATAAAAATGAGAGCAAAAATAAACAAAATGGCGTAGTGTATACCCCTTATCAAATGGCGAATTATGTAGCAGAAGAAATGATTAAATACGGCCGCTTGGATGATGAATCTATAAAAATACTAGATCCAGCCGTAGGAGAAGGGTCTCTTTTGATTGCATTGATTAATAAACTTCGTTCTATCGGGAAAAAAATAATTGCAAAAGGTTATGAAACCGATATAGATGTAGCTACAAAAACACAAAAAATCTTGCAAGAACAATTTCCAGATGTTGAGGTAGATATACAATGTTGTAATTTTCTTGATTGCATTGAGAAAGATAATAATGAGAAATTTGACTTTGTAATTGCGAATCCACCATATATTCGTACTCAAATATTAGGCAGTGAAAAAGCTCAAAAAATTGCGGAAAGGTTAAAACTGACTGGAAGAGTTGATATATATTATGCTTTTTTAGTATGCACGAAACAAGTTTTAAAAGAGAATGGTATTGCTGGATATATCAC
Source organism: Acidaminococcus nyctereutis (assembly GCF_052216985.1). Lineage (NCBI taxonomy): Bacteria > Bacillati > Bacillota > Negativicutes > Acidaminococcales > Acidaminococcaceae > Acidaminococcus > Acidaminococcus nyctereutis. Next base: position 11,154 of record NZ_JBQOUY010000005.1, on the reverse strand, counting down.
TTCAAATAAGTTTCTAACGATTAGAGCAGGGAATTCTGTAAGAAACTATATGATTAAAAATTATAATATTCATCAAATTACTGATTTAGGTGATACTAAATTATTTTCAGCTGCTGTTTTACCATGTATTTTGATTTTTTCTCTTGGAACTACCAGTAAGTCGGAAGCTGTAAAATTTACATCTGTATATGAAATGGACAAAAGTGATGTATGTCATAGAAATAGAATAAATAGTATTTTTGATAGAATTTATAGTATGGGTGATTATTCATTAGCAGATGGTCGTTGCTATAAGTTCAAGCAAGGAAATTTGAATACTACTGCGTTAGATGAAGTATGGACTTTAGTATCGAGTCAGGATAAAAAATGGTTGGAAACAATTCAAAAAAATACCGCAATGAAATTTTCTGATATTGGAAAAGTTCGTGTAGGTATAAAAACCACAGCTGATAATGTGTTTATCGGTGATGATTGGACTGGAGAAAAATCCGGTATTGAGCTATTACGCCCACTAATTACTCATAGAAATGCTGGTCAAATTGTAGGGAAAAGCGAACCGCATTGGAGTGTACTGTATACTCACACAATGAAGAATGGGAAGAGAATAGCATATGATTTAGATGATTATCCTAACGCTAAAAAATATTTGGTGAAACATTATGAACAATTATCAGGAAGAAAATATGTTTTAAACGCTCATCGTAATTGGTATGAAATTTGGGTTCCACAAAATCCAGCATTTTGGGAACATCGGAAAATTGTTTTCAAAGATATTTCTAAGGAACCAGAGTTTTGGTTGGATGAAACTGGTGCTATTGTAAATGGAGATTGTTATTGGATTGATATAAATGATGAAGTTCCGGAAAAACTAGTGTATTTAGCGTTAGCTGTGGCAAATAGTGACTTTATAGAAAAATATTATGATGTCAAGTTTAACACTAAATTATATTCAGGAAAGCGGAGATATCAGACTCAGTATGTCGAAGAATTCCCCATCCCTTTTGACAATACAGAAGCAGCCCATGAAGCTATTTTTATAGTAAAAAAAATTATAGCTGAAGGGGAAAATACAGCCTCCAGCTATAAAGAAAAATTAAATCAATGTGTCAATGAAATGTTTAGCTGTCAAAAAAATTAGATGGAAGAGGAATTTGTAATTTCTTGTTTAAAATTTTTCCTTGAAATAGAGGAAAATAGGTGGAAAAGTCTTTTCCAGATACTAGATAGAGGTGCTTTAAAACAACACGATCTCCTTGGACGTCCCCATCAAGAATAACGTATCTAATATCATCACTATAAAAAAACATAGAATCAGTCCTTAAAATTTCGTGACCGTCTTCTGGAGAATGTAATCCTAAATCTATGGTAGGCGATGTTTGTAGTTTGATTTCGATGAGTTGATTGATAATGTCTGGGTAGGAACCGTCATCTTCAAAAATAGAATAACCGAGATGCTCACAAATTAAAGCATGTAACTCTGCCCCTCTATTCCGTTCTTGAATAGCATCTAAATGGCTAACAGACATGCCTAGGATGGGTAACAAGCGTCTATATACTTCTGATATTTTTAGAAGCATATTACTTTGAGGCAGGGCATTAGGGTTTACTGAATGAAGATTGGTAGAACTAGTGGCTTTTGCCCATTGATTAACGGTTGGAGAGTCTGAATTTGAGCATATATTGTTATCATATGAACACATACGTGCTTGATATTTTTGGGTGAATGTTCCTGTATGATCTAATAAAATTAATTGTTTTCCTGTGATAATTTTTACTTTGGTTACTATATCTTGATTATTTACTCGAAGAAAGACATAGCGACGGTTAATTTCAACATCTTCATTCCATATTTGAACATTTAAACTCTTTTGCGTGTATACATCAAAATTTTGTCCAGGGAATCTTGGCTGGGTCTTCTTAAAAGATTTTGGGATAGGGTAACCTAGTGCGTGACATATTGCTTGTTTGACTACTTTAGAACGCGTTCTTAGTGGTAGACCATTTAATGAGAGACCAATAATTGAGTTGGATAACAAGGCTTCCAGATTTTTTGTTGGTATATATAATTGTGAATTATCATGACTTATTAAGTCATAGATTGTAAGCCCACTAGCAGAAATATTTTTTACATAATCAATCATAATATTTCATCCTTTCTTAAATAAATAAAATTCTTCTTTTGTAAATCCCATATCTAACGCCCGGTAAAGGAATTAGCCGCTACAGAAGAATAAGGTTTCCACTTCTTACATTTCTTTTCTATGGATGCTCTCGACACATCTTCTGTTTTATAAAGCCATTTGTAGCTTTGTAAAAAGCAACGTCTTCGAATGGCAGGATATCCTGTCTGTCCAGGACGAAGATCAAATACATCTTTGCAGTCCAAGTACCAATGCCGCGAAGACTGACTAATTCTTTGAGCGCAGCTTCATCTGTCATATCAGGAAATTTCGTAAAATCAAGTTCTCCTGTCAAGACGGCTGAAGCTGCGCTTTTTATATAGTTAGCCTTCGCAGTAGAAGTACCGATTGCCTTGATTTCCTCAACGGAGAGCTTTGAAATAAACTCCGGGGTTATCTGACCAGCAGATAATTCTTCAAACCACCCATAAATTTTGGCTCCGGCTTTTATCGACAGCATCTGCTCGATGATTTCATGGATCAGAAAAGGAAAGAGATTATCAGTGTGTGGTTCATAGGTAATCGGGCCAACCATGCTGATGACTTTTGCCAGTCGTTTATCTTTTTTGCATAAATATTGGACAGAAGGGCTGTCTTGATTCAAGGTGACGATAGCGGCCATAGAAGCTCCTTGTGTACACACCATCTGTAAATTTTCTAAGCCGTGGTGTGTTTATATTGAGTTTCTTTAATTATAACACACTGAAACGACAGCTACTATAGGTACAGCACAGCCGTACTTATTACTTAGTACGAGTAATGAAAAATCGGATGCTCACATGGGCATCCGTATTTTTTTGCCTTCATAGTACTTAACGATAGCCGTTCTGTCCTGTTACTCCTGAAGACAAAAATTTCAGGAGGTGTCCATCATGACGGACGAACAGAAACAACAGATTATTTCCCTGCGCCGGGATGGGGCAGGATATGGCAGGATAGCGGTGCGGCTCCAGATTTCCATCAACACGGTGAAGTCGTTCTGCCGACGGCACAGCTTGGTGGCGAAGTCGGCAGCCTCAGTCTGTGAGCAGTGCGGAAAGCCGATTGAACAGAATCCGGGACGGAAGCGGAAACGGTTCTGCTGCGATGCCTGCCGGAATAAGTGGTGGAACGCACATCTGGAACTGGTGAAGCGGAAGGCAGTCTACACCTTCACTTGCCCGGCCTGCGGGAAAGAATTCATCGTCTATGGCAACAGCCATCGGAAGTTCTGTTCTCATGCCTGTTATATCGAGTACCGATTCGGGGGTGTCCGCCATGGATAAGAGGGCGTTTCAAAATGAAACAGCCTTCCAGGTGGTGATGCATCTGGCAAGGCGGATGTTGGCCGAAAAGCTCATCACCGGGAAGGAGTACTGGGACTTCGTGCAGGAGATGATCTGTCGCTATCAGCCGTTTTCCGGTGACTTATACACTTGATAATTGTATCAAACAGAGTGATATATAGTGTCGAAAGGAGCTGATTCTATGCGGACTATCCGTAAGATTGAACGACGCATACCAAATTTGAAGCAGCGAAAGAAAGTCGCAGCCTATGCCCGCGTATCCATGGAATCGGAGCGGATGCACCATTCCCTTTCGGCGCAGGTCAGTTATTACAGCAGTCTCATCCAGAAGAACCCGGACTGGGAATACGCCGGCGTCTATGCGGACTACGGCATCTCTGGGACGGGTATCAAGAAGCGGCAGGAATTCCTGCGGATGCTGGAGAATGCCGAAGCCGGGAAGATAGACATCATCCTCACCAAATCCATCCAGCGCTTCGCACGCAACACCGTAGACCTTCTGCGTACCGTCCGGCATCTGAAAGAGCTGGGCATCGAAGTTTGGTTTGAAAAAGAGAATATCCATACCATGAGCGGGGACGGCGAGCTTATGATGACCATCCTGGCATCTTTTGCCCAGGAGGAAAGCCGTTCCATTAGTGAAAATATCCGGTGGCGCATCAAGAAACAATTTGAGCAGGGGAATCCTAACGGGCGGTTCCGTGTTTACGGGTACCGCTGGGAAGGGGATAACCTGGTGGTAGTTCCCGAGGAAGCAGCTGTTGTCAGGCGCATCTTCCAGAATTTCCTTGATGGCAAGTCACGTCTTGAAACCGAACGGGAATTTGCTGCCGAAGGCATCACGACCCGGAATGGCTGCCGCTGGATGGATTCCAACATCAGGGTTGTCCTGACCAATGTTACCTATACTGGCAATATGCTTTTCCAGAAGGAATATGTGACGGATCCAATCCTCAAGAAGCGGAAGAAGAACCGGGGCGAACTTCCTAGGTATTATGTTGAAAATACGCATGAGCCTATCATCGACAAGGAAACCTTTGATTACGTGCAGCAGGAGATGGCGCGGCGAAAGGAACTGGGGGCGCTGGCCAATAAGTCCTTGAACACGACCTGCTTCACGGGAAAAATCAAATGCGGCATCTGCGGTCGGAGTTATATGCACAATCGCCGCAAGGACCGGGGGTTCGAAGAATTCTGGGATTGCGGCTCCCATAAGCTGAAAGGCCGGAACTGCGGCGCAAAAGGCAGTATCCCGCAGACAGTCCTCGTAAAGGAGTGTACCGAAGCCCTGGGACTGGATGATTTTGACGAGCAGGCCTTCCTTGACCAGGTCGAAAAGATAGTAGTGCCAGAATACCACGTGATGGTTTTCTGTATGAAAAACGGACGGAAATTTACCAAGCACTGGGTATCGACGGCGAAGAAGGATTGCTGGACCGAGGAGTATAAGAATTGCCAGAGGGCATGGATGAAAAACTACATGGCCAATGGCAAGGGAACACGGTTCTCCGCCTTTACGACACGTGTCCGGTGCGCCTTGTGCGGATCCTCTTTCCGGCGGTGCAAAACGAAGCATGACAGGCCTGTTTATTGGCGATGCAGCAAAGGCGGCAAATGTGAATCGGTCAGCATCCGGGAAGATGACCTGAAGCGTGTGGCCGCAGAGGCCATGGGGTTAGAGAACTTTGATGAGGATAGATTCCGGGAGAAAGTGGAATCTATCGAAGCCGGAAAGCCAGACTGCCTGACTGTCCATTTTAAGGATGGGAGAACAGAAGAGATTTCTTATACGCCTACGCCGTTCAAGCGACGTCCCAAGGCACGGAGAAAGGAGAGCAGAGAAAAGTGGCAAAGACAGTAAGGGCCATCCCGGCCACCATCAGCCGTTATACAGCGGCCCCGATCAACAGCCGGAAGAAGCGGAGAGTAGCTGGCTATGCCCGGGTTTCTACGGATCATGATGACCAGATCAGCAGCTATGAAGCACAGGTCGATTATTATACGAACTATATCAGGGAACGGGATGACTGGGAATTTGTCGGCATCTACACCGATGAAGGCATCTCGGCTACCAACACGCGTCACCGCGATGGCTTCAAGCGGATGGTCAGGGATGCCATGGATGGGAAAATCGACCTCATCGTCACAAAATCAGTCAGCCGCTTCGCCAGAAATACCGTAGACAGCCTGACAACGGTACGCAAGCTCAAGGACAAGGGCATCGAGATATATTTCGAGAAGGAAAATATCTGGACGCTCGATGCCAAGGGCGAACTCCTCATCACCATCATGAGTTCCCTGGCGCAGGAAGAAAGCAGGAGCATCTCGGAAAACGTCACCTGGGGCCATCGGAAGCGATTCGCTGACGGGAAGGTGTGTGTGCCGTTCGGCCATTTCCTTGGCTATGACCGGGGACCGGACGGGAATCTGGTCGTCAACCGGGAACAGGCCAAGACGGTGAAACTGATTTACCGCTTGTTCCTGGACGGGTATACCTTCCACTCCATTGCCAGGGAGCTGACTTCCAGAGGGCTGGAAACTCCGGCAAGAAAGAAACGCTGGTATCCGGGGACGGTAGAGAGCATCCTGACAAATGAGAAATACAAGGGCGATGCCCTGCTGCAGAAGCGGTTCACCGTCAACTTCCTGACCAAAGAAACGAAAGCGAATGAAGGGGAAGTGCCGCAGTACTATGTGGAAAATAACCACGAAGCCATCATCAGCCCGCAGGTCTTCGACTGGGTACAGGAAGAAATCAAGCGGCGGCGTGAAGGCAGGGGACGTTACAGCGGCGTATCCATCTTCTCCAGCAAAATCAAGTGCGGCCAGTGCGGAGGCTGGTACGGGGCCAAGGTCTGGCATTCGACCGACAAGTACCGCAGAACCATCTACCGATGCAACGATAAGTTCAAGAGCCATTGCAAGACACCACATCTGACAGAGGATGATATCAAGGAAGCCTTCGTCCGGGCCGTCAATCAGCTCATCGAAAACAAAGCGGACGTACTTGACAGCATCACACTGCTGAAGGAACGGCTCACTGACACAGAAGACTTGGAAGAGGAGCGGGACAGGATAAGCACAGATTTGAACCTGCTGGCCGACAAGATACAGCAGCTCATAGCCGAGAACGCCAGGGTCGCGCAGAACCAGGATGATTATGACCGGAACTACAACGAACTGGTCAGTCGGTATGAAGCAGCGAAGACGCAGTACGACAAGACCTGTGAAGCCATCCAGTATCGCAAGGCCCGGAGCCGTCAGATGGACAGCTTCATCAAGGAGCTTAGGAATCAGGATCTCATTAAGGAGTTCGATGCCCGGCTGTGGGGCAGCCTGGTGGATTTCATCACAGTGTACAGCAGAGACGATATCCGGATGACCTTCAAGGACGGGACGGAAATCAGAGCATAAGCAGGAAAAAAGGATTACGGCAGAGAATCCAAGAGGAAACGCAGGATTCTCTGCCGTATTTTTGATGAAGAAAATCGGAATATGATATAATAGTAAGGGTTTCAGGTGTGCGAAGTTTGAGTGAGATATAAATGTTTGGCGAAATATTTTTGCGTGATGGCCCTCTCTGCCCATCGGCAATACCGATGCTATCAAGCCCCTTTAAAATACTAAATTATCAAAAATTCGTTTTGCCGCCTCCGCAATCATAGCGTCGTCAGATTTTGCATTTTTTTCCGTGCGGCGCGACATTATCGCCATGACAATGGGTTTGCGATTGGGCGGATAAATCACGGCAATATCATTCCGCGCCCCATAATCGCCTGAACCGCTCTTGTCGATAACTTTCCAACCTTGCGGAGTTTCTGCCTTGATAAGCGTGTCGGTTATGGAATTGTCGCTCATCCAATCAATCAGCAGTTTTTTCTTGTCGTCGCTCAAAATATCGCCGAATATATAGACTTGCAAATTTTTTACCATCTGTCTCGGCGTGCTAGTATCACGATTATCTTTTGGATTGAAAAGATTAAGTTCAGGTTCATTTCGCGCAGGTTTGGTAGTTTTGTCGCCAATATTTTTAAGTGCCACCTTGAAATTTTCCACGCCGCCGATCTCCTGCAAAATTAAATTTGCCGCCGTGTTGTCACTCCACCTGAGCGATGCCGAACAAATTTCCGCCAGCGTCATGCCATCAGCAACATGGTCTTTGGTGATTGGCGCGTAGGACAAAATATCTTCCGCCGAAAACTTACGAATTTCATTCAAATCGGAGGTATTTTTTTGTCTTAGCAATTCTGCAGCCGTAAAAACTTTGATTGTCGAGCAGTAGGAAAAACGCGTATCAGGTTTGTAGCAAATTTTTTTTCCATTCTCCATGTCAACGGCGTAAACACCAATCACGGCGTTATATTTATTTTCCAGATCAGCAAGATTTAATTTCTGCCGCGCTTGACAATCCTGAAGGCAGAAAACCATCAAGCCACAGATTATCAAAAACAAAAAACAAAATTTCTTCATAATAACCTCCTACTATCTGTTGAACGACCCGCCAAATTCAACGGGTCGTATTGGCTCAATAGAGCGTGATCATCAGCAATTAGCACTCTTATTGCCATTACTAATACATCACTTCATACAATCAAAGATGCAGTCACTTGCACTTGTCAACAAAAATTGGACACAAAACTAAAAAAATCAGGCATAAAAAACGAATCGATATTATCTTTTGGATTGAAAAGATTAAGTTCAGGTTCATTTCGCGCAGGTTTGGTAGTTTTGTCGCCAATATTTTTAAGTGCCACCTTGAAATTGAATTTATAATTTCCCTGCAAATATCTCTGCATCAATAGTGATTTCTTTTGTTTTTTTTAAATCTATTCCATCTTTATTTACACAAAACAGTAGTGGAGTCATATCCGCAAAGGTTTTTATTTCCTCGGATGTCATTGTATACGTTGCTGAAACTTTCTTGTGATAAACAACGGAATACTTCTTTTGGAAATAATCTACGACAGCCGCATTAGAATATTGATTGCTTTTCAATTGTTCTTTTGCCGTCTCTCGAAGCTCCTTAAGATGAGCATTTCCCGGAATTACCTTAATTACATAACCGCCTTCTTTCAAAACTCTGTTAAATTCGGAATAGTTAGCAGGAGTAAAAATATCTAATATGCAATCTATCCTTTTGTCTTTTATGGGCATTTCTTCCAAATTTCCCACAAACCATTTGATAGAATTACTGAAATCACTTTTTGCTGCAAGCTGAACAGCATCTTTAGAAATATCAAATGCAATAATTTCTTTATCACCTGATACTTCTTTTATCTGCTTTGAATAATATCCTTCACCGCAGCCAACATCAAGTATTGTATCAATGCTGCTAAAGCTTTTTATAAGCTGCACCACTTCATTCAGGATATGTGAATAATAGCCTTTTTCTAAAACCTCCCGCCTAATTTGAAAAGTCTCTCTGCTATAATGTTTTGAAGATTTTGTTCCTACAGCAAAGTTCACATAACCCGTTTTTGAAATATCGAAACAATGATGATTAGAACAAAATAAACTTTTTTGTTTCAATTTTAAATCTGTTTTACATATAGGACATTGAAAAACTTTTTCACTGTCACTAAATCTAAGTATTTTATTCATTATTCCCTCCGTTATTATATTACTTGCCCAATAAGCGAGCTATGCAATACGGATTCACCGCAACATAACCCGCGGTGTTATCTTAATCTCATATGCGCTGTCATATTCTCACCTCCAAACTCCGATTTGTAAGATACCTTCATCCAGGCATTTTGTTTAGTAATAGAAAAAGGTGCAGTTGATTATTGCGTATTGTCAATCTCTCTCAAACCGGGTAGTAAAAATACGGCAAGCGCAACGATGATAATGCCAATTCCGCAAATGACAAACCATTTCTCAACTCCCAGCCGCTCCGCCAGAGGCCCGGAAATGACAAGGCCAAACGGCATGGCGAGGGAAGCGGCGCTTGTCAGTAGAGAAAAAACTCTCCCCAGATATTCTGGTTTGACCGTTTCTTGAAAAATCGCATTTTGCACACCGTAAAATGGAGCGGAAATTCCCATAACAGTACAGCACACAACAAAGACAAGAAATGCGTCTGGCGGCAAAAGCCCGGAGAGCATATTGCTAACGCCCATCAGGAGAACGGAAAGACCGATGGTGTACCGCCGTTTCTTAAAACCGCCCCAAATGCTCAGAATGACTCCGCCAAGCAGCATACCAACCGCAAAAGCAATTTCAGCGGCAGAGGCATGGGCCGGTGTTCCTTTGAAGTATGACATACAGATGAGAGGAAAAAGCGTACTGATTGGCATATAAAAGAACATATAAATTACACCAATCCAGAGCAGAGCAAAGAGGCCCCTGTTTTGCTTTAATACCACATACCCCTCTTTCATATCCTGTAAAAACTGTTGTCTTTTCGTTTCTGGACATAGTTCAGGCGTTGGTATGGACGAAATCGCAACAGTCACACAGGCAAGGATTGCACCCACAATATCTAACAATATAATTGCATTAAGAGGCCAAACAGCATATAAAAACGCTGCGGCAGCTGGACTGATAATCGCACTTACTGCTTGCATGGTCTGCGTGTAACCAGCGCATTTTGTAAGTTCCTCTTTTGGCACAATCATAGGTGTTGCTGCGCTGAATGCTGGAGAATGAAAAGCAGTTCCCGCACTTCGGATTAACAGGACAACCATAATAGACCATACGGGCAATTCCATGTAAAACGCCACCAGCGCCAGAATACCGCCAGCGGCGGCAATTATCAAATCCGCACCAATCATTACGCTTTTACGGCTGTGCCGGTCAACAAAAGCACCTGCAAACGGGCCTAAACAGGCTTGCGGCAAAAATCCAATCAGTGTTGCCGCCGTCAATATGATTGCAGAATTAGTTTTCGCAACCAAATAAAAGATAATGGCCATTTGCAAAATACCGCTGCTAATAAAGGATATTGCTTGTCCGGCAAGAAGTGTAAAATAAGTTTTTCTCCATGAATTGTTGTTTTGGGTCATAATGCGAACCTCCTTTTTTATTGCATTGTTCCTTTGTTTCTGCAATAAAAAGCAGGCGTTGTCCCACAGAGAGGGCAGACGCCTGCATAACAACAAAGCACGAAAAAACACCACGATACAGTTCAAAGACTGCTCGTGTCAAACCTACGTGTTCCTTTGCATACGCACGCAAAAAAAGCCCACCATCATGTGGAAAGGTACTTCTACTTTTTATTGCTTATTAGCGTACACAAATTAACACACGTAAGCCTCCTTCCAATCTCAAACTGTCGCACAGTATAACACACATCCGATAGACTTGTCAACCATTTTTAACCTTGTTTTCCATCTTGTTTTTCCATCTCTTACGGGCAGTAGCAAAGCCAGGCGAGCCAGTCAACGGTCAAGATGAACGGCGCTTTCAGCGCCGCCGTTGACAGTCTCGCCCGTCTTTGCTAATGGGTAATCAAGGCGGGAAAGCCATTTTAGGGCTTTCCCGCCCATTTCAATTTTGGGAGAAGAAAGGCCCCAAAATGAACGAGTGCGGCCAAACACTTTTAGGGATTGGCCACCTTGTCTGGTCCTATGTCAAGTTTGAGTACAAGTTAAATTGAGGTTTCTATCAATCAGTTATCCAGCAATCAAAGCTGCCTTTTTCTTGTAGTTTGCATATAATTTTTCATAGTCATTGGGTGACATATAGTT
>NZ_JBQOUY010000049.1:0-7871 GCF_052216985.1 Acidaminococcus nyctereutis | reverse complement strand
GAGCCATTTGTTTTTCCTCCCTCGGTATTATGTGGGTTTTGGTCGATTTACATTATACCTAAAGGATGAGCATATGGCTCATTTTTATGAAATTATCTTTTTACACCATTATATGGACGTTACCAAATCTTTTAAAGAAAAGGGTGTAGTAGATGCTGCAACGATATAATTTGTACCTAATAATAGTTGATTAGATTTATTCCAACCAAAATCATTGCGAACAAAACCAAAAGTACACTTATCGGTATTCATTAAGGAAACTACCTCACTGCTTGGCGCTACTGTTATTATGAATTTAACATTAGGGTATTTTTTCTTAAAAGTACGAACAACAGATGGAAGATAGTATTCACAAATTATAGCAGGAGCACATAACCGTATAATTTGCGAGTTATTTTTTTCAAGAAATTCTATTTTCTTTTTAAATTGTTCGATTTCCTGTAATATTTGAGTTGCAAAGGTTACGGTTTCCTTTCCAGCAGTGGTTAATTCAACTCCCTTATTGTTGCTAACGATAAGGTGTGTGTTCAATTCTTTCTCCATGTTTTTAATTCGTCTAGTCAATGCAGGTTGGGAAATAAAAAGCGCATTCGCTGTTTTTGTTATGTTTTTAAACATGCTTAAATATTTGATTGTCAGGAGATCATTTTCATCCATAAAATCACACCCCAATATATTATAGTTAATAGCATTATACTTTTTTTTTATTATAAAGCACAAATAAAAGCATTATACAAAATTGAGGAGTTAAGATAAAGTAAAAGTAATCATAAATAGTCAAAAAATAGGATTATTGTTTATGTAAAAGGAGGTTTAATTATGAAAAAATGGAAGCTTTTACTTGGAACTCTTGTACTAACAGCAGCTATGATGACGTTTGGATGTGGCGGAAATGTCAAAAAGACAAGTAATTCTAATGATCAAACCACTATGAAGCTGGGTTTAACATTTGCAGATAAACATTTATTAACTCAGGAACTTTATAAAATGGCAGATAATGTAAATAAAAGAACTGATGGAAAAGTAAAAATAGAAATTTATTCCGATTCACTTTTAGGAAAAGAAAGTGAACTTTATGAACAAATTCACATGGGAACAATTGATATGGCGTTAGAAACAATTGCATTCATGAGTACGGCACACCCTGAGTTTACAATTGAAGATTTACCTTATATGTTTAAGGAACGAAAAAATGGATATGAAGCATTAGATGGAGATTATGGTAAAAAAATCAATGAAATAATTGCTTCTGATGGTAGCATCAGAAATCTAGGCTTTATGGAACTTGGGTACCGCCATATGACTAATAATATTCGATCTATTCAAAAACCTGAAGATATGAAGGGCATTAAATTTCGGACTACGACTTCTGATTTGCGGAGAGCAGTATTTGAAGCATTAGGTGCACAACCGACATCGATGAGCTTTAGCGAGGTGTTTACTGGATTACAACAAGGAGTTATTGACGGACAGGAAAGCCCATTGTCGACAATAGCAAGTTCATCCTTTAACGAGGTTCAAAAATATTTGTCATTGACTGGACATTTTTGGACTAATGAATGCTTACTTGTTAACGAAAAAAAATTCAAAAGCCTAACTGAAGACCAACAAAAGATCCTTATTGAAGAAGCAAAAGGTAACCGCAAAATCATCAGGTGTACAACATATAAAGCAATAGGCCCTGCCGACTAAAGCCGGCAGGGCCTATTGCTTACTTGCATATATTCTGTACTTCTTCAGACCAGGGCATCATCTGCTGGAGCAGTTCCGGATGGATCTTGAAATCCATGTTGGGCAGCTTCTCGAACAGGTAGGTCAGATAAGTGTATGGCTCCAGGCCATTGGCCTTACAGGTCTCGATGATGCTGTAAATCGTGGCACGGGCTTCTGCTCCTTTGGGAGAAGCGCTGAATAACCAGTTTTTCCGGCCTATGGTGAAGTTCCGGATGGCCCGTTCACAGATATTGTTCGTCATGGCAGCTTCTCCATATTCCAGGTAGGCGCTCAACTGCTTCCTGTGGAGGAGAATATATTGGATAGCCTTGCCCAGCGGCGACTTCAGGCTCGGTTGTTCGTCCATTTTCGTTTCCAGCCACGCAAAGTAAGCCTCCAGCTTGCTTTTTTCAAGCCGCAGACGTTCTTCTTTCCGCTTTTCTGGATCCAGTTCTGCCAGTTTCTTGTCTTCAGCAAAGATTTCCCCCAGTTTCTGGATAGCCTGGCCACAGGTGGTCTGGGCAACCTCTTCCTTGGGCATGTCGACTGGGATGGCTTCGACGAACTTCCGCCGGGCATGCACCCAGCACAGGGCATGGACTTTGCAGGAGACCTTCTCATATCCTGCATACCCATCGGTCTGCAGGATTCCCTGATACCCCTCCAGGAACTTCCTGGCGAACTCGCCGCTCCTGCCCTGGCAGTACTGGTAGATCCGTATCTTTTTCAGTTGTTCATATTCCCCATTGGTATACACCCACATGAAGGACTTGGTGGTGTTTTTCCGGTTCCGGGAGAGTATATAGTTTTTCTTCATGGGGAATTTTTCCAGCAGCTCGGCCCAATCCCACTTCTGCTTCTTGCGCCGTTTGTGGGCCGGGACTTCGATCTCAGGTTCCGGTGCCGATGGTTTGGCTTCCACTTCGGCCTCATTGAAGAGATTGAACTGGTCCGGACAGGTTTTTTCCGCCTGCCACAGAACAGAAAGAGGGCAGGCTGATGGGGATCCAGATGGAAACGGGCAGCCACCTGAGCAGCCAGGCCGTCGATGGATTTGCGCATATCCGTATATCCGTATATCCACAGGCCAGGTAGATATGGTCGGCAGTGATGTTGCGGATTAACACAAGAATACCTCTTTGAGGACCTGCAGCGTACGCTGCAAATCTGGCGCAGCGGTTCCCTCAGGGATTTCAAGAGAAGCAGAACCCACATGGACGACCATCTTCCTGCAGGAATGCTGTTGCTCCTGAGCCAGAGAGACGGGCGCAAATTGAGTAGTACAGGCGGGAGCCTGAGGATTGACCAACAGCGCTTCCTCTCTCAGTTCCTTGATCCAATAATACATGGCATGATGGCTCATCTGACGTGACCGACAGAACGCCTTGATGCAAAGGCCGCTTTCCTGTTGCTCCTTTAGAATCTGGCTCCAGTATTCCAGAGCCTTCTGATGTTTTATGCGTTGAATTTCACCCAAAACAAAACCACCTCCAGAGATAAGTGACACGAATGGCTCGAAAAAACGACACGTTGCGCACCGTAGAGAAATTCGTTTTTTTCGTGCGATATTTTTAACATCCGTATTATCTCAAACTGAAGGTGGTGATTCCATACACCGGATTTTTTAGCACTTACAATATAAACAAATATAAATATAAAAAATGAAACAATTTTTTTATGCATAATGTATTCAATTGTAATTTTTCACTTTTTTTAATAAAAAATGATATCCTACAAATAGGTAAAATCTATTACAATAAAGGGGGAGTTACAATGGTCCAAGCACAGAAAAATCTCTCAAAATCTGCCGGTGCAGAGTCTGCTTTGAAAGTTCATAAGTTGACCTTTTGGGAAGCTGCTATGATTATTGTGGGGGCTAATATTGGTTCCGGAATTTTAGGACTTCCTTTTTCCGCACGAAAGGCAGGATGGCCTATCTTGCTGGTCTGTTTAATGATCGCGGGCTTTTTTACAACAGCTTCTATGCTTTATGTCGCTGAAACAACGTTACGAACGAAAAAACCGATGCAGTTGCCTGGTCTAGCTTCCCGTTATGTTGGAAATTTAGGATCCTGGCTAGCTTTCTTTTCAGTGGCTGCGAATACGATAGGGTGCCTGATTGCCTATACGAACGGCAGTGGTCGGATTCTTAGTGAATTTTTGGGAGTTTCTACAGCCTTTGGAAGCGTCCTTTTTACCATTCCCTGTGTTATTGTCGTTTGGTTTGGCCTGAAAGCAACGGGGATTGCTGAAAAATTTATCAGCTTTGGCATGATTGCACTTTTGGCCATTATTATTTTGGCGTCTTTTCTTTCTTCTAAAGCTTCTCTTGCCAATGCAATATATGTACACTGGCAGTATGCAGTTCCAGTTTTTAATGTTGCTATTTTTTGTTATATTGCTCAATATGCCGTCCCTGAGTTAGCCAGAGGACTGGCACATGATCCTCAGAAGCTAGCTCCTTCAATTGTAACAGGAATGACCATTACTTTTGTGTTGTTGGCTTTGGTTCCATTGGCTGTGTTGTCATTGACTGGTCCGGATCAAGTTACTCAGGTAGCCACTATATCCTGGGGAAAGTCTTTGGGGCAGTGGGCATTTGTTGTAGCAAATCTTTTTGCTTTGTGTGCTATGATGACGTCATACTGGGCAGTGGCAGAAAGCTTCTTAACCAGTATTGTCGATAAATTTAATTTCCAGTCAGAGACGGATTTTGCTACCCGAATTGGCTGTATGATTGCTATTGTACTTCCTCCTTTTCTTTTGGCATATAGCGGGATGGTCAGTTTTGTCGATGCAATATACCTGGCAGGTACATTTGGTGGCGTAATTATGAGTATTTTGCCAGTGATGATGCTTCATAGTTCACGGAAACATGGTGATATGGAACCTGCTTGGAGTTGTGGTTGGATTGCAAGTACATCTGTTCAGGCTATCATGATTCTCTTATTCTGTGGAGCTGCAGTTTATGCTATCATAGGACTTTTTGGCCTTCTTCCGGCAGCCTGGTAATTTTACTGTAAAAATCTACGCCTTTTTAAAAGCTTATATCTTAGGAAAGGAGAAACGCCATGAAGGTAATTCCGAAAGATAAAGTGATTTATAGTTTTAAACAGGATAATCCCATGCAGTACACTGTTTCTGATGGAGAGATATTCTGGGTTGAAACAGATGATTGTTATAGTGGACAGATCAGTTCCTCAGATATTCTTCGGACAGATATCGATATTTCGATTATGGATTGTTCTGTTGGGCCTATTGCTGTTGAAAATGCTGAACCGGGGGATGTCCTTTGCGTGGAAGTGCTAGCCATTCAGTTGGCAGATCATGGTGTAATGGTGACGACTCCCGGACTTGGCGTGCTGGGAAATCGAATTACTAAAGGGGATACGAAAATCATTCCGATAAAGGATGGCTTTGCCTTGTTCTCTGATACCATCCATTTGCCGTTAACGCCTATGATTGGTGTAATGGGAGTGGCTCCTAAAAATGGCAGTATAGGATGTGCCGTTCCTGGAGATCATGGGTCCAATCTGGATACTAAACTGATTACGGTTGGGACAAAGGTTTTTTTCCCAGTATCAGTTGCTGGGGCAGGATTGGCGGTAGGGGATTTGCATGCCTGTATGGGAGATGGAGAATTAAGTGGTACAGGAATAGAAACCGCAGGGAGAATATGTCTTAAAACAAGTGTACGGAAAGATTTTTCTTTGCAAAGACCGATGCTCGAAACGAGAGAAGCCATCTATACTCTTGCCAGTGATCCGAATATGAAGAGTGCAATATATAAGGCAGTGGATGATATGGCCCATTATTTAATGGAGAAAAAAAGTTTAAATTTCCCGGATGCTTATAGATTGTTGAGCGCTACTTGTGATATCCAAATCAGTCAAGTTGTAAATGATTCTTTGACAGTGCGTGTCAGGGCACCTAAACTTGATTTGGAACTTCAAAAAATTTAAATCTTATCTATCATACCTCTATAATGGTGATGAATACATTAAACTCTTCAGGCAGATGAAAATAAGTCAAATCCAAATTTGTGTGTAAATTCCTTTAGGTCATGAAATCATTAGGCTGCAGCCATGTTAATTTGACGAATTGCTGCTCTTTTCAGTTCGGCAGGGGTATCGCTTTTCAGCATTTCTTCATAACTTTCTCAAGAGAAAATCGCCTTGCCTGCCTGCCTCGTTTCATTCAGTTCTATCAAGGTCGATTCCATTAGCCGTATCAGTGCTGTTTCATTTGGAAATACCCCAATGACACTAGAACGCCTTTTGAGTTCTCTGTTGATGCGCCCAATGTGATTGGATGTCCGGAAAAACCGTCTCATTCCTTTTGGCAAGACCATGACCGTCATGGCATCTTCGAATCCGTCTTCCAAGCAGGCCATTGCGTTTGGAGCTTTTTCACCATATGATGCAAGGATTTCATCCCGCTTCTGGATAGCTTCTTTCATGGTTTTTGCTTGGAACAGTTCATTAGGTTCTGCCCGGATTTCTGCTTGGTACTTCTTCGGTGCCAGCTCAATGATATTCTTGGTAAAGTGGAATTGACACCGCTGCAATGGGACTTCTGGAAATTATTTTTGCAGTGCTGCTTTGATGCCGCCATGGGCGTCAGAAGTCACGAGCAGTGTACCATAACGGCACCGTTTTTTGAGGCTGTCCAGGAAGTCTCTCCAGGTGCTGGTAGACTCTTCCGGATATATGTTGAACCCCAAAATCTCACGGTTGCCATAGCTGTTGGTACCGTAGGCTATCATGAAGGCTTTGGAGATGATGCGGTGGTTCTCGCGCACCTTGAAGTAGGTGGCATCCACCGTCAGAAAAGGATACGGGCCGTTAAGAGAGCGGTTTCGGAATGCTTCTACATCTTTGGAAAGGTCTTTGCAGAGATTGGAGACAGTAGATTTGGAAAAGCTTGTTCCACAAAGTTCTTCCATGACTTTCTCAACTTTTCGGGTAGAAACCCCATTGACGACCATTTCAGCCATGCCGGCGACGAGGGCAGCCTCGCTGCGGGCGTAATTTTCAAAGAGCATGGTTTTAAATGGAACATTCCGATGGCGGGGAACCGTGAGCGTGATCGTACCAACACGAAGGTTCAGTGCTCGTTCTCTGGTCCCATTACGACTGTCCTTGCGTTCTTCAGAACGCTCATAGGGCTCAGCCCCCAGCTGTTCCGTGGATTCTGCCAGGAGAACCTTGTTCAGGCATTCCTGGAGCAATTTCCGGAACGCTCTGTCATGATCCACCGAAAGAAGGGCTAGTATTTCTTCCTGATCCAGTGTAATATTAAGGTGAGCCATTTGTTATTCCTCCTTGGTATGCTGTGGGTTTTGGTTGATTTACATTATACCTAAAGGATGAGCATATGGCTCATTTTTTGTGATTTCTCTTTTTACACCATTATAAGGACATTACCCTCTGAAATACTCTACGTATCCCAACCATCTCTTACTAAATATATTAAACGTCTCGAAAATAAACTAGGAACTCAATTATTTGATCGATCAAAAACACCCATGAAACTAACTTATGCGGGAACAATTTATCTTCGATTTATACAAAAACAATATGAAAATGAAGCAATCCTGCAAGATGAATTGATTCAGATTAAAGAAATAAAGCAAGGTATCCTTTGTATAGGAATCCCTCCTTATTTTGGAAAGTATTTTCTCCCTAAAATCCTTCCAAAGTTTGTTCATGTTTATCCTCATATTAAGTTGGACATTATGGAAGATAAAGGATCAAATTTGGACAAAGCATTACTTAGTGGGGAAATTAATATCGCTATCCATCATCTTCCTGTATCTACTTTTGAGTTAACCTATCAAATTTTGCAATGCGAAAGAATTTTATTCCTTACTCCGCAATCAGGCTTTTTACCGTTTTCTATTCAGCCTATTATAGAAAAAACGCTAAATCCATTGTTTCGGACAAAAAAATTTATTCTCCCCCAAAGGGGGCAAAAAATTTGGTTCTTTGTCAAATGTTGGGGTAAGCTCCAATTCATCTACCACACACGTACGTGAGCGATTTTTGCTCACGTCTGTTTTTATTTTAATTTCACCATCGAAAGCAGTAAAATCCGAGAACGGAATCGTTCAAAGTTGCGAAAACCAAATGCTACTCTCTTTAACACCTTAATCTTAT
>NZ_JBQOUY010000048.1:0-8621 GCF_052216985.1 Acidaminococcus nyctereutis | reverse complement strand
CGCAGCCCCTCTGGCCATCTACTGTGTGGTCCTGACGGCCCTGACGGTTCCTCTGGTGCTGTTCTGTGCCCGGAAATTCGCCAAGGAAGAATGGTTCGAAAAAGCTTGCATGTGCTTCGGGGCGGCCACCGGCAACACCTCTACCGGGCTGGCTCTTGTCCGTTCCATCGACCCCAACTCGGAATCCCATGCTGGGGATAGCCACGGGATCTATGCGACTCTCATGTCCTGGAAGGATATCTTCGTAGGCCTGACCCCCATCTGGCTGAGCACCGGAGTCGGCCTGACCGCTGGTGTGGGCGCGGCCATCTTCGTGGTATTTATCGCTCTCGGGTTCATTTTCTTCAATACCCACAGAAAACTAGGATAAGTCCTTTACCCAATAAATATACGCAAAAAAGCGGTGAAAGATCGTCGAACTATCTTTCACCGGTTTTTTTGATATCTTTTAGGGCTTGCGGCTCTATCTCAAACTAGATGTCTCTGATCATTTGATGATCATCCACATATAGAACAGCATGCAGGCTCCGATTCCGTACATAGCTGCCGGTACCGTTTTGGCCTTTCCTGCGGCAATCTTCATGACCAGATAAGAAATGATGGAAAGAGCCATACCGTTTGCAATGTTGTAAGTCAGTACGGTCATGGCTACAGCAATGAAAGCGGGCAGGAATTCCGTCACATCGGTGTAATCAATGGCCCGCATGGAGGTGAGCATCTGGAAACCGATGATGGTCAGGACAGGACCGGTGGCAACGCCCGGTACCATCAGGGCAAGAGGAGTGAAAAGGAGCATAAGGGCAAACAGGACAGAGGTACTGATTGCCGTAAGACCGGTACGGCCGCCATCAGCGACCCCACTGGCCGATTCAAGATATGTGGTCATGACCGGCATGCAGAAGAAGCTGCCCAGTACAGTGGATGAAGAGTCCACCTTGAAGCATTTATCGATGCCATCCATATCCCCATGTTTATCCAACCAGCCTGCCTGGTTGGCAATCCCCAGGATAATGCCCATGGTCCCGAAAAAGTCCGGTACGAAGAAGGTCAGCAGCCAGGGAAAATATTCCGGTTTCAGCGCATCCATCACATTCAGCCGTCCGATCAACGGAACAATGCTCCCCGGAGCGTTAAAGAAGCTGGTGGGCAGTTTCGTGATTTGCAGAGGGATGCCGATCAGCGTAACGATGATGATGGAAAGCAGCATACTTCCCTTGATTTTACGGGCTTCAAAGATCAAAATCAAAAGGAAGCCGATCAAAAACATGAAGGCTTTGGCAGTATGGAGGTTGCCAAATACCAAGGTGTTTTTTGCCGAGGCAACAACGATTCCTCCTGATTTTAAGCCGATTAAGGAAATCCAGAGGCCAATGCCTCCGCTCAATGCAATTTTGACACTGGCAGGGATGGCCTTGGCAATAATTTCCCTCATCCCGGCAAAAGAAATGATGACAAAGATGACCCCTTCGATAAAGATGATGCCGAAAGCTGTTTCAACGGACATCCCAATAGAATCCAGGTTGCTGATGATGGCTACGGAACTCATGCCAGGAGCCAAGCAGAAAGGCCGATTGGTATAAACCGCCATGGCCCCGCTGCAGAGTACGACCATCAGGATCAGTGCAGTCAAAGCCCCGGATTTGTCGATACCAGACTTGCTGAGCATGTTAGGTACTACGGCCAGGACATAGGACATAGTTGCAAAGGTCGTCAGTCCAGCCAACAATTCGGTTTTTACATCTGTACCATTTTCTTTTAGATGAAAATGGCGTTCTGCAAAAGAAGCAAATGAACCGTTTCCTTGATTTTCCATCTTGACCCCATCCTTTCTTCCAACTTGCAAACCACTCCGATATGCAACAATCTCCTGTTTTGGCATCACCCCTTCAGAAAGACGGGAAAGATCCATGGAATCTCTCCTTTTATGAGTATTACTTCTTTTATTGGAATCGAAAATCCTTTAAAGTCAATCAAAAATATGAAAAGGGCTATCTATTATGATTAATATGTAAAATTTATTACTATATCATCATAAAGCCCAAGGCTTATCGCTATGACAAAAGACTGCCAGCAAATCCGGCAGTCTTTTACTCATCCATATCGATTTTTACTTATTTTGCAAACTGGCTTCTCTTCCGTCCCACTCCAGTCAGGATACTCAGAAGGAAAATCAACAGCAGGCCCCAGCAATGATACGTATAAGGGGCTATATCCAAAAAAGAGAAAGTATCGGAAACACCGGGCAATCCTGCACAAACCCCAGTAATGACCAACATGGGATTCCCATAAGGGATCAGCCCATTGGTCCCACAGGCTACCCCATCCAGAATATTGGCGCTCCGGCAGCCGTCAGCCTGTTCCTTATACCCATCCATCAGTTTCTTTACGAAAGGGCCAAAAAACAGAATGGTATTGGTGGAACTGTGAGTTGCAACGACGCCAAAGATGGAGGCAAAATAAGCAATCAGTTCTGCATCCCGGATCTTGCTGCATTTTTGCATCAGCCAACCGGCAAAAGCATCGAATCCCCCGCACATGACGGGAATCTGCAGCATCATCAGCATCAGGAAGGAAATGATGGCAACATTGGCCATGCTTGCCATCCCGGTAACGATCGGGCTTTTATCACTGAACATCTTGGCTGCAGGGATGACTCCCAACACCAAGCACAGAGTCACGGCCATGGCATTGGCCAGCAGCAGAGAAGAAACCAGTCCCCATCCCTTATGCATCAGATAAATCAGGACAACGGGAATGGCCAGGAATACCAGAGATTTGGCATACTGGGCATTATTGGCAAACTGGACGGCAGATCCAGAAATCATGGTCAGTCCACAATATACATAAAGGACGGCAGAAATACCGGCAGCCAGCAGCGAATAAGGCAGACGGCTCCGGACCACATCCCGGAGATTCGCTCCTTGGGTCTGGGAAGATGCAATCGTCGTATCAGAAATGGGAGCCAGGTTATCCCCAAAAATGGACCCGCTGATGATGGCCCCGCACATCAATCCCATGTTGATGCCCAGTTCTGCCCCAATGGGACACATCACAGCCGATACGGCCGTTACGGTTCCCGTCGAAGTCCCACAGGCTGTGGAAATCACTACGCAAACCAGGAACGCCACAAGAGGAAGAAGTGAAATAGGCGTATGTGTCTCGCCTACCGCCCACAGCAGTGCCTGGATCAGCCCGCAGCTTTTCAGCAGAGCCGAAAGCAGACCGGCCATAAAGAAAGCCATACAAATCGTCGTAACCATGGATTCCTTCAGGCCCTTCAGCATCTCATCCCCATAGCCGACTTTGTCTTTGGCCAGTACAAGTCCCAATACCAGAGAGACGAACAGTGCCACCATGATGCTTTTTGTCCCACCACCGCGGATCAGCAACATATACATGATACCTGCAATGGCCAGGACCAAACAGGACCAGGCCCCCAGATATCCACCGTAAAACTGGACCGGATATTTTTTCCCTTCACCCATACCGCTTTCCTCCCTTTTTATCCCTTATTATTCCATCGCTGCCAAGGCTTCTGCCAATCCTTTGACACCTTTTTCCAGGTTGTCCAGAGAATTGGAATAGGACAGCCGGATGGTCCCGGGGGCAAAGAAAGCATCGCCCGGTACCACGGCCACTCGTTTCGTATCCAGGAGGTATGGAGCAAATTCCAGTGCATCGTGGATGACCTTTCCGTTCCCTTTTTTTCCAAAATACCAGGAAATATCCACCAGATAATAGAACGCCCCCTGAGGTTCACTAAAGGAGATATGGGGAATCTGACCCAGCATCTCGCTCATCTGGATCCGTCTTTCATCAAAGGCCTTACGCATGGTTTCCACACTCTCCTGGGGTCCATTCAGTGCTTCCACGCCAGCTTTCTGCGTAATGGAAGTGATTCCTCCTGTAATATGGCTTTGGAGGCTTCTCAGCTTCTTGATGGCTTGGGCCGGTCCTGCTGCATACCCCAGTCTCCAGCCCGTCATGGCATAGGTCTTGGAACAGCCATTGATTATGATGGAACGGTTCCGCGCCTCTTCTGAAATGGCTGCCATGCAGATATGTTCCGCTCCTCCATACAGGAGTTTTTCATAGACTTCATCGGAAATGATCCAAAAATCATGAGCAGCGGCCAGTTCCACCAGTTCGGTCAGTTCCTTCCGGGTATAGACGACGCCAGTCGGGTTGTTAGGCGTATTGATGATGATGGCTTTAGTCCGGGGAGTGATGGCTTTCCGGATGGCTTCCATGTCCAGATGGTTCCGTTCAGGGCCATTTTTTTGGACAGGGACCTGTACCGGTACAGCATCGGCCAGTTTGACCATTTCCACATAGCAGACCCAGCAGGGGACCGGGATGATGACTTCATCTCCCTGGCCGGCCAGTGTCAGGACGGCCTCGTACAATGCCTGCTTGGCACCGGAAGTGGCACAGATTTCATCCGGTGTATATTCCACTCCATTATCCCGTTTGAACTTGTTGGCAATGGCTTCCCGCAAATCAAAGATTCCATTGACCGGGGTATAGCGAGTGAAATGCTCATCAATGGCTGCTTTCGCGGCTGCATTGATATTGTCCGGAGTATGGAAATCCGGCTCACCGATATTGAGGCGGACCACTTCGATTCCCTTCCGTTTCATATCAGCGATTTTGGCGTTTAACTCCGTAGTAAAAGCAGGTGACACGTTATTGGCTTTGGCACTAAACATCATGTTCCTCCTTATCGATTCTGTGTTTCTAATTCAAACAATAACTTTTATTCATTTATTATTGTTTAGAATGGAAGAAATATTATTACCACTATGCTTTTAAAAAGTTTATTTATATCTGTAGTATATTACGAATATTTTTATTCGTCAATTTTATATTGAAAATATTTTTAATCATATAGATTCAGTTTGACTTCTTGTAACATTTTAAGCAATATATTCCTATCTCCAACTCTGACGCCTCCACTAAAGCAAAACAGAGTGTAGGGAAATCTTTTCCATACACTCTGTCTATCATATATATTCTTTTGATACGAACTGGGTTGAAATCTTTTTTACTGATTCACCACAAACTTCAAGGGCTTTCCTTCTGCCATCGATTTCAAGTTTTCCACAATCATGGGGATGATGGAATCGCCGATATCGTTGGCCGTGCCGCCTACATGGGGTGTCACGATGATATGAGGGTCTTTCAGCAGGGGATTCTCTTTGGTGATGGGGCTTTCTTCCGTGCAGTCCAGGCCGGCGCCGGAAATCAGTCCGGCTTTCCGGGCGTCCACAATGGCTTCATCTTCCACAATGCCGCTGCGGGATGTGTTGATGATGATGGCCCCCGGTTTCACCGTTTTGATGTTCTCTTTGTTCAGCATATGGCGGGTGCTGTCTAGAAGGGGTACATGGAAGGAAATCACATCAGAAGTGGCCAATAAGGTTGCATAATCCACATATTCCAGGTTGAACTCTTTTTCCATTTCCGGTTTCATCCGGAACGGATCGTAATATTGGACCTGGGCCCCAAAAGCCTGGACTTTGCGGGCTACCTGCCGGCCGATGTTGCCACCGCCCACCAGGCCTACTACCTTGTGATTCAGGCTGCGGGATTGAGCGGTGAACATTTCCCGGCTCCAGACCCCATTGCGCAGTTCCAGTTCATGGCACAGGAGGCACCGGCCTACAGCCAGCATCAGCAGGACAGCCAGTTCACTGACAGCATAGGCGTTGGCTCCCGGAGTATTGCATACATCGATGCCCTGTGCCCGAGCCTGTTGCACATCCACTGCATCATAGCCCACGCCCCAGCGCATGATCATTTTCAGTTTGGGAGAAAAGCGCTGGATCACTTCTTTCGGCATCTTGATGATTCGCAGGATGATGGCATCCACATCGTTCTCTTTGGCGAATTCTTCTTCCGTAGTCACAGCGCGGATGGAAATATCCGTTCCGGCTACAGCCTGCTGGAGTTTTTCTAGGGTCCCTGCAGGGTAAGGTCCTGCCAGCAATACATCGAACATCTTATTTTGCCTCCTTCAGGTTGGCTGCTTCCTTGCGAATCAGCTCTTCGGACGGGTTCTTCCGGTCGATTTTCCCTACATGGACCATCAGCTGGTACAGGTTGACGCCCGTTTCTTTCGCCACCTGTTTGAACAGCTTGCCTTTGGAAGAATGGAGGCCGGTGATCCCCAGGACCAGATCGAAAGGCGGCAGTGGATTGTGGTAGTCATACCGTTCCTTCATCTGAGGTTCCAGCTCTTCTGCGATGTATTCCAGCAGGCCGTAGAGATCCACATGCTGGGCTTCCCCATACCGGTGCAGCAAGGCAATGCCCGCTTCGGTAGGCAGATTCCCAGCACTCCGGGCCATGCCCATCAGGCCTCCGTCCAGGATATCCACCCCAGCCCGATAAGCAGCCAGTGCGTTGGCAGCAGAAAGAGCCAGATTGTTGTGACAGTGGAAAGCAATGGGGATATTGACGGCCTTTTTCAACAGTTCTACCGTCTTTGCCACTTCTTCTGGCAGCATGCAGCCAGCGGAATCCATCACAGTAAATTCATCCAGACCAGCCGCTTCTAGCTTTTTGGCCGATTCAGCCAGTTCTTCCGGGGTGACCAGATAGGCTTTCATGGCGGAATAGAAGGCCTTCATGCCTCTTTTTTTGATAGCACGGATCGGTTCCAGGGCCAAATCCGGTTCATCGGCATCCACCCCGACCCGCAGGAAGGCCAGCCCTTTTTGAGCACCCAATTCCACATATTTTTCCCGATACCGTTTGGCATTCAGGAACATCCCCACTTTCCTGGAAGCCACATAGGGTTGGATCACTTCCAGGTATTTCTCATCGGTTTCCGCTTTGGTGAAGCCTGCCACTTCATAGGCGCCGATACCGCCGGCATTTCCCATTTCGATATAATCCACATTGGCGGCCAGCAGAGCTTTGACCATGCTGTCCGTAAGATCAGCGGGGAATCCTTTTCCCACCACATTGGCACCATCCCGTAACGTACAATCCATGATTTTCAACATTTTCGGCATCCTTCTTTCAACTCTATTTTCCATGCAGCAGATAAATTTTCTTTTTTCTGAAAATATGGTATCATGGAATCATTCAATTGAAAAACAGTATTTAAATCTATTTTTCACAGTCTTTTTATTGTAGTAGAGAGGAGAGACAGGAAATGAGCCTTTTGGGATTTGCCTATTTCGTCACAGTAGCCAAAGAAGGGAATATCTCCCGAGCTGCAGAAAAGCTGTACGTCAGCCAGCAGTCCCTCAGTGCTCATATCAAACGGCTGGAAGCTCAATATGGCGTTGCGCTGTTTGAACGCAAACCAGTACTGCGGCTGACTCCAGCTGGGAAGGCCATGCTGTTCTATGCCCAACAGATTCTCCAGGCAGAAGATCAAATGACGGCTCGGTTCACCGATCTGGTCAAAGACTACCATGGAGAACTGCGGTTCGGGATTTCCCGCCAGAGAGGGGAAGCATTCTTTACCCATATCTGGGAACGATATCACGAAAGATATCCTCATATTGAAGTCCTACTGAAGGAACAGAACAGCGAAGAACTACTGCATCGGCTCCGCACCCACCAGCTGGACCTCTGCATCGGCGTCAATGTTCCGGAAGACCGAGATCTCCAGATCGAGCCTTTGGTAGAAGAGCATCTCTGCTGTTCCCTCAGCCAGTCTCTCCTGATGCATTACCGGCCGGCAACGGGACGAGAAGATTTCCAGCGGTATGGACGGGAAGGCGTGGATCTGCTGGAACTGCAGGATCTGCCCTTCTTCCACCGGCCCCAGGAAAACCAGATACGGGTTGCGGTGGACCGTCTCTACGCCAGCCACGCCCTGTATCCTCACTGCATCTTAGAAACCAACAATCAGCGCTTGATGTTGTCCCTGGCCCAGTACGGGGTAGGCATCATCACGCCAATCTATCTCTATATCTGTTACGAAACTCAGTCCCTGGCTCTGGGGCTGCCCCAGATTGTCAAACTGACCAACGATATCATTTCCACCAAGATCAGCATCGTCACCTTAAAGGACCATCCCCTTCCGGACTATGCGGAAGCGATGAAAGTACTGATCCGGGACGAATTCCAGCGCTATAAAAACGTCTTGAATAGACTTTTTGATTTTGCACTGATTTCATAAAAAATTGTATCCATTCATTACTATACAACCCCAAAACAGACGGTCCTTTCGGATACCGCCTGTTTTGGGGTTGTGTGTCCCTATTAGAAGATTGGAAAATAGGCAATGGAATCAGCTCAACGAGCGTTTCGTATTGAAGAAGATGAACCCGATGGCTATGAATACTACGAAGATGGCCGCGCCCACACCGGCGGTCAGGCCGACTCCGGTACTCAGCCAGATGGGGGTCAGGCCTACGAAGATATCCTTCCAGGACATGAGAGTCGCATAGATCCCGTGGCTATCCCCAGCATGGGATTCGGAGTTGGGGTCGATGGAACGGACCAGGGCCAGCCCGGTAGAGGTGTTACCGGTTGCCGCCCCGAAGCACATGCAGGCTTTTTCGAACCATTCTTCCTTGGCGAATTTCCGGGCGCAGAACAGCACCAGGGGAACCGTCAGGGCCGTCAGGACCACACAGTAGATGGCCAGAGGGGCTGCA
>NZ_JBQOUY010000047.1:0-9078 GCF_052216985.1 Acidaminococcus nyctereutis | reverse complement strand
AGCTGAGTTTTGGGGGGAAGGGGGAAGTATACCCTTTTTCTCTTGCCTTTTACTGCCAGGAGTAAAAAGAGACAACAAAAAAGGAGCTGTGAAGAAATGAATCCTCATTTCTTCACAGCTCCTTTTTCTTCCGTTATTTATTTCACCAGGATTCCCAGTTTTTCCAGTGCTTTATGGATGGCCTCCATCTCTTCTTCTGTTCCGGTCTCTACCAGATGGGTATGGACTCCGTTGGACATGCTGGATAGAAGAGGTGCTTTAGTCTCCTCCATCCGCTGGATATAGAGCTGCACATCCCTCCGGGATTTCAGATTCAGTTCCCCCTCCATGTACCCGTAGATTTCATGTTCCACCACCACATTGTGGACAACTCCCCCGTTATCCACAATGGCATTGAGTTCTGCCTCCACCTGCTCCGGGCCATGTTTGCACAGGAACGATTCCCGGCAGCCTTGTTTGTGGAAATCGTGGAGCTGGTAGCCTCGGGGCGTGGAAATGATGGGCATACCACTGGCTCGCAGCAGGGCAATATCGCCTACGATGATCTGCCGGCTGACCTGGCAGACCCGAGCCATCTCCGTTCCCGTAACCGGTTTGGAGGCCTGCTGGAGCATGTTCAGGATGGTATCTCTACGTTCTTTATTTTCCATATGCTTCCCCCCGTCCTTTTCACCTTCTGTTGATCCGTTATCCATTATAAAGGAATTTTTCTAAAAATTCCACATTTCCCGACTTTTTCTTTATTTTCCGTGTCATACAAAAAACCCCAGACTGTCCAAGTCCGGGGTTTTCTGCTGTGCCGTCTGGGCACAGGTTCCGTTTGTAGGGTTCTATTAGATAATGCCTCTCAGTTTCAGGGGTTCTGCCAGTGCGTTCAGAGCTACGATGTAGGCGCCTACCCGCATAGTGGTGTTGTATTTCTTAGCTGCATCATACACATTTGCGAAGGCCTTGACCATCATTTGTTCTTGTCTGTCGATGACTTCTTCTTCCGTCCAGAAGTATCTGTACAGGTTCTGTACCCATTCGAAGTAGGATACGGTTACGCCGCCGCCGTTGGCCAGCACATCGGGAACCACAGGGATGCCTCTCTTTTCCAGGATGGCATCAGCATCAGCATCCGTCGGGCCGTTAGCTGCTTCTACGATCATCTTTGCTTTGATCTTATCAGCGTTCTTGCCGGTGATCTGCAGTTCCAGAGCTGCAGGGATCAGCACGGTGACATCCTGTTCCAGGACTTCTTCATTGCTGATAGCCTGCGCGCCAGGATAGCCTTTGATCACGCCGCCGTTATTCTGGGCATATTCTTCTACTTTATACGGATCGAAGCCATTGGGATCATAGATCCCGCCGCTGATATCGCTCAGGGCTACGATCTTCAGGCCTTTGTCAGCTGCACATTTGGCAGTCCAGGAACCTACGTTGCCGAACCCTTGGATAGCCAGGGTGGCGTCTTCCGGTTTGATGCCTTCTCTCTTCAGCAGTTCCAGAGCAGCCGTTACAACACCCCGCCCCGTTGCGGAAGTCCGTCCCAGGGATCCGCCCATGCTGACGGCTTTCCCGGTGATGAAACCAGGAGTATACTGGCAGTTGATCTTGGAGAATTCATCCAGCATCCAAGCCATGATCTGGGCATTGGTGTTCACATCCGGAGCCGGGATATCTTTCTTTTCCCCGATGATCGGAGCAATCCGGTCGATATAACCGCGGGTGATCCTTTCCAGTTCGCCCTTAGAGACTTTCCGGGGATCTACGATGATGCCGCCCTTGCCGCCGCCGTAAGGCAGTCCAGCGATAGCGCATTTCGTAGTCATCCAGAAGCCCAGAGTCTTCACTTCATCCATGGAAACGTTCTGGTGATACCGCACGCCACCCTTTACAGGACCCAGGACCGTGCTGTTCTGAGAACGGTAGCCGGTGAATACTTCTACATGGCCGTCATCCATCTTTACAGGAATGCTGACTTCCAGAGTACGTTCAGGTTGGGAGATAACAGCCTCAGCGTTGGGATCCAGATTGATCAGTTTGCTTGCTTTTTCCATAGGGATTTTTGCCATTTCAAACAGACTCATTTGTAACGCCTCCTAAAATTGTATCTATTGAACCCTTACAAAACCCTTACAAGTGCATTATAACACGATTCAGAAATAACTGTTTATTTTTTTGTATTTTGTATACAATTAATCGATGCTGTCTTTTCTTGCAATTTTTGTGAAATTTCGTTATGATTGGAACAAACAGCAGTTTGATTTTCTTTCCAAAGGAGGTATTTTCCCTGTATGGACAAGATTGCAGTCCTGAAAAAGTATTTTGGATACACTTCTTTCCGTCCGGGACAGGAAATCCTGATCGATGCCCTGCTCCAGGGGCATGATGCCCTGGGAATCATGCCCACCGGGGCCGGCAAGTCTCTTTGTTACCAAGTCCCGGCCCTGCTTTTTCCTGGAATCACCCTGGTCATCTCGCCGCTGATCTCTCTGATGCAGGATCAAGTCCAGGCTCTAGAAACGGCCGGGATCAAGGCAGCTTACATCAATAGTGCCCTATCCGGGCGGGAATTCTATACTACTCTGGAACAGGCCCGTGCCGGAGCCTATAAAATGATCTATGTGGCGCCCGAACGGCTGGAAACTGAACTGTTCCGTGATTTTGCCAAAGAGGCAGATATTTCCATGGTGGCAGTGGACGAAGCCCATTGCATCTCCCAATGGGGACAGGACTTCCGTCCCAGTTACACCCGGATCCTGGATTTCCTGGAATTCCTTCCAGAGCGGCCGGTGGTAGGAGCCTTCACCGCGACTGCCACGGAACAAGTCCGGGACGACATCCTCCAGAGCCTGGAACTGCGAAGTCCTCGTATCTTAGTCACCGGGTTCGACCGGGCCAATCTGTACTTCGGCGTGGAGCATCCTCAGGACAAGGACGCCTGGGTCCTCCGGTTCCTGAAGGACCATCTGGAGGACAGCGGCATCATCTACTGTTCCACCCGAAAAAATGTAGATAACCTGTACGACAGCCTTTGTGACAAAGGGATCCCAGCAGCCCGGTACCATGCGGGCATGAGCCAGGAAGAACGGCAGAAAGCCCAGGAAGATTTCCAGTATGACCGGGCCCAGGTGATCATTGCGACCAACGCCTTCGGCATGGGAATCGACAAATCCAATGTCCGCTATGTGCTCCACTACAATATGCCCTCCTGCCTGGAAAACTACTACCAAGAAGCCGGGCGGGCCGGCCGTGACGGAGAGCCTGCCGAATGCATCCTGCTCTTTTCCCCCCAGGATGTGATTATCCAGAAATTCTTGCTGGAGCATAAGGAACAAAACGAAGTCCTGGATGAAGTGGAAGAAGCCAATCTCCGGAAGCTCTATGCCATGGAGCATTATTGCCAGACCACCAGCTGTCTGCGCCAGACCCTTCTCCATTATTTTGGGGAGGCTGCTCCTGCCCGCTGCAACCATTGTTCCACCTGCAACGGGGAATACGATGAAATCGACATGACGGAAGAGACCAAGAAAATCGTCAAATGCATCCATGAAGCCCGGCGGCCCTACGGCATAACCTTGATTGCCAACACCCTGGCAGGGAGCCGCTCCACCCGGGTGGAGGAGACGGGCCTTGCCCGGCTGCGGATGTTCGGCGCCCTCCAGCAATATTCTCTGAAAGAAATCAAAGAAATGATCCAGAACCTGTTGGACCAGGAGTATCTGCTGATCACTCGGGACAGATATCCGGTACTGAAGATTGCAAAAAAGATCTGGGAGCTCCAAGACAGCTCCATCCGGGTACTGCTCCGGAAAGAAGCCGGTTCCCTGCCCGATGGCAGATCCGGACGAAAAAAGAAAAAGGTCCTTCCGGAACTGGAACTGCCGGAAGGCTTCACCCTGGAAATGGGGGATGAACTGTTCGACCGTCTCAAAGCCCTGCGGAAACGGTTGGCGGAACAGGCCATGGTTCCGCCCTTTGTGGTGTTCGGGGACCGTACCCTCCACGAGATGTGCCGCCGCCTTCCCCGGACCCATGAGGAATTCCTACAAGTCGCCGGGGTGGGGCAGCACAAGGACGAGAAATACGGAGATGCTTTTCTGGAGGCCATCAACAGATTCTGCAGGGAAAAAGAGGTGTGAGACAACCCATGGGTTGTTCCACACCTCTTTTTTAGCGAAACTGTTCATAGATCTTGCCGAAATCGATTCCACCGATGCTTTTCCCTTCATAAGCTTTGGGCAGCGCCTCCACCACCCCGGCCAAATGGGAAGACGTAATCCCGCATTGGATGCTGAGCCAGGCTTCCAGGAACGCAGCTAGATGGTCACAGCCCTTCAACACCCGTCCATCCACTGGACGGAACCTGTCTTCATTATATTGAGCTGGGATATCCCCTTCCAACAGACAGATCCTGCCGTTTTCCCAAATCCGATTGTCAAATTCATGGACGGTGAAATTCAGGATATCTTCATGCCAGCTGACAGGCAGCAGCGGCAGCAGGATTTCTCCCATCTGCTGCTGTTCGATGTCCTTGATCAAATCCTCCAGGCCTTCGATAGAGCGCTTGATAGGAGAAATGATGTCCCGGGTCAGGACTTCCGGCAGATCATGCCACAGTCCCCCTAGAAAATCGTTCACGATCCTTCCTTTGCAGGCCCCCATGGCTTCGGCACAGAAGTACCCCATGATGGCTACAATCAGCACATGGCCCATGACCGAGGTCTCCGGAACCCGGGGAGACTGGGACCAGCGCTTCTGGAACCGGAGTTTGCCGATCAGATCCACGAATTTCCGGGTCTTCCCGTTCATGGCGATTTTTTGGACACCGGCCAGATTGTAATGGTCCTCGATTTCATCAGCGATCCGCTCCCGGATTTCTTCTACGCCAAAAATCCCTTGATTCATATGATAGATGATCCGGAATTCCCATTCCGTAGCCAGATAATGGGCAGCACGGATCAGCTGCTTTTCCAGAGGATGGCTGTCCCCATCCAAGTACTGCTGCATCTTCTCCATAAAGGCGCTGCCCTCCAGGGAAGGGACCCGGCGGACCAATTCCTTATAGACCCACTGGTTCAGCTGATGGCCGCTTTTTCTCATGAGTTCATGGAATACGGGCGGTTTGATGTCTGTCAGTACCACTCGGTGGAGGAACTCGAAGATCCCCCCCTCTACCAGCACCTGCCAGTCCAAGCTGGCCCCATGGTCCTGTTCCTCATACCGG
Source organism: Acidaminococcus nyctereutis (assembly GCF_052216985.1). Lineage (NCBI taxonomy): Bacteria > Bacillati > Bacillota > Negativicutes > Acidaminococcales > Acidaminococcaceae > Acidaminococcus > Acidaminococcus nyctereutis. The sequence goes on along the minus strand of NZ_JBQOUY010000047.1, from coordinate 3,866 downwards.
GACAGCACATAGAGGATCATCATCTTATGGGCCTGTTTATCCAGTTCTGTAAAGCCCTGGGGCCGAATATGATCGTTCCAGCGCTGGATATACGCCGCCTCGAAAATAAACTGGATCAGGTCTCGGGGCAGCGGGATCCTTTTCTCTTGGGTCATGCAAACACCTCCTTGGACAGGTTGCCACAATCCATCGTATTTCATTAGAAATACATCCTGATTGTATCATATTTTTTCCATTCCAGCCAAGGGTGTACCTGCTGCAACCTATTTTCTCCCTGTTGTCAGTTCCAGGTTCCGCAGCAGGATCTTTTTCCCCCGCCAGGCAAAGGAACGGTCTCCGTAGGCTTCCCGGAACTGCCGGTTGGTCATAGCTTCCAGCGTGCTCTCCTCCAACCTGGGAATCCGCTCCTGACGAAACTCCGGCAGTGGCGTTTCTTTTGCCCGGGCATTGTGGGGGCAGCAGTCCTGACATGCATCGCAGCCGAAAATCAGCGGTGTCTTCTGGATGATGGCTGTTTCTTCCGCTGTGAGCTCTCCCTTTTTCTGGGTCAGATAAGATTTGCAGGACCGGTAGTCGTACCGGCCCGACTGGAAACAGTCCCCGGGGCAGGCCCAGCTGCAGCTGCCGCAATGGAGACATTCCTGGTTCCGCGGCTGATCCGGTGTCAAAGGCACAGTGGTCAATACAGCCCCCACGAAGCACCAGGAACCGTAGGTTTCGTTGATCAGGCAGCCGTTGTCTCCCAGGAAACCCACCCCGGCTTGGACCGCCAAATCCCGTTCTGCTAAGGGAGAAGTATCCACAATGGTCATCTGCCGGCTTTCTGGTGCCTGGGCTTGGAGCCAGCCGGCAATCTTCTCCAGATACAGAGGGACTACCTTGTGATAATCGGTTAGCTGGCAGTACAAGGAGAGATTGCTTCCCTTAACCGGTTCCAGGAAATAAGGAAAGAGTGCCACCACAGCTGCCCGGCAGCCGGGAAGGAGCTGGGACAGATCATACCGTTCAGGGCCTTTGCCAGCTGCCAGGGGGCATACTTCTGGCAGGGGGTCCGGAACCGGCAGACGGCAGGGGGCGACGCCCACTTCCGTCAGCCCCAGACTCCGGCAGAATGCTTTCAGGCGCTCTTTGTCCATGGTATCTCTCTCCCTTCCGTATAGGGTCATTATACCATAGCCTTTACAAAAACTCCGTTATCTGATTGTTGATCACTTGGCCCATGATCTGTTTCATGGCCATATACGTGCTGAAAGAGAGGTGGCCGCCCCCGTGAGAAATACTGTCTCCGTAGATTCCTACTTTTAAGAGGATCCGGTTGGTGTAGATCTCTCCATCCCGGTAGACCGCGCCTTCCACTGGCTGTTCCGGATCCAGCTCCTCCGGGACCTGGGAGAAGATTTCCAGTTCATACCGGACCGCTTGGAGATTTTCCGGCCACTGGAGCAGCTCTGACTGAGCCCGCCTTGATTATACCGTACCAGATAGCGAGGGACTCGATGCTGCAGGGGGTTGTCCATCTGGCCCACGAAGATCCCCGGCAGCATGGCTCCGATCAGTAGCCAGCGCCAATATCCTTTTAAACTTTGCTGCGGCATCCTGCTCCCCTCCTTTTTCGTATGCCCATCATAACAGGCCCTATGAAAAAGAAAGCACAAAGCTGTGATTTTTTGGTATAAAAAGAGACTGCTGCGTGGGCAGCAGCCCCTGTCGGAAACTTGCAAGAGAGTACATATTCGCGATTTTCAATTCTGCTCTGCTATATTTTTAAATCCCAGCCCTAAAACTTCTGTGGCTTCGGTTACAATCACAAAGGCTTTATCATCGTTTTCACGGACGATGCTCTTCAGCGTACTGAATTCAGACTTCCTTACAACACAAATCACAATAGAAAGATTTTTTTCCGAATATCCACCTTTTCCATGGACGATTGTTGCAGAACGCTCAAGATCTTCAATGATATGCCGCGTAATGATTTGAGGTTCTTTTGTGATGATGGATACCTGTGTTCCGGTATCATATCCATAAAGGATTGCATCGATTACCTTAGTTTCAGCGTAGAGAGAGGCCATCCCAAATAATCCTGCATCAACATCATGAAATACGAAAATAGAAAATGTCAGGATGATTCCGTCAAGGATCAACAGAGCACGGCCTATGGACACATCCGGGCGTTTTTTCTGGACGAGATATCCAGCAATATCGGTTCCTCCAGTGCTGCATCCAGCAATAAAGATCAATGCCATGCCGATCCCTATCAGAATTCCGCCATACAAGCTACCTAACAGTCGGTTTCCACTGTAAACCGGAAGATTAGGCGCAACCAAATAGTCCAGGATTACGGAACAAACGATGCAGGCCAAAGTCGTTTTAATGGCAAAATGGTGACTTAAATACCGCCATGCTAACACCAGCAAAGGAATGTTTATCGCGAAGGTCAATGCACCGACTGGAAGAGCCGTCAAATAATTCAACATCAATGCAATTCCCACAGCTCCTCCCGGCGCAATATTAGCCGGTCCTACAAAACAAGACGCTCCTATGCTGTAAATGATTGCACCAAAAACAAGAAGCACAAGATTCTTCAGTTTCTCATTATTACTAATGTACCTCATTCCAAATTTCCCCCCTAATCCGTCTGCCTATCTTAAGGCATTGGTGCTGATTGCGTACAAATTCTGTAACGGATTCTGGGAATGAAAATCCGTCAAATCAATACGTAATCTTGTATTTCTTTATTTTTCTCTGTAAAGTCTGCCGCGGTATGCCCAATATTTTAGCAGCCTGTACTAGTTTTCCATGTGCTTTTCTATAGGCCTCTGCAATCAAGTTTCGTTCATATTCCGCCACGGATTCCGTAAGCGGCATTATCTCTTCCTGGTTTTTGTCAGCATCTTTTTCATCTTGGCCATAATCTTCTGGTTGGGTTTCTTGGTCCTGCAGCAACTCTGCTGTACGGCTCCGTAAAGATTCATGGAATTTATCTTCTACATCTTTTAAGCAAAGCCTATTACAATTTGTACTGACCATACTCATTCCATATACGACCATCTTTTCTAATTCTCTTACATTCCCCGGCCAATCATATGATTCAAAAGTCTGTATGAGATCCTTAGAAACATACTCCACATGCTTTTTAAAATTTCATTATACTTGGTGACGTAATATTTCACAAAATAGCTGATGTCTTTCCGTCGTTCCCGCAAAGGCGGAATAGAAATAGACATCATACTCAGTCGATAATAGATATCTTCTCGAAGACAGCCCTCTGCAATGGCCTTAAGAGGAGCTACATTGGTCGCCGCTATGATTTTCACATCCACATGTTTGACTTTTTTAGAACCCAGACTGCGAAAGGTTCCATCTTGCAATACCCGGAGCAGCTTAGCTTGCAATTGAAGAGGCATGGAATTGATTTCATCCAAGAACAATGTCCCTCCATCAGCTAATTCAAATAGCCCCTTTCTTTCTATGGCATCAGTAAATGCGCCTTTCGCTGTGCCGAATAAAATACTTTCGAGCAAGCTATCAGGAATGGCAGCACAGTTCTGAGCAAGGAAAGGAGCGTTTTTTCTGGAACTTGAATTATGAATGGCTTGCGCAAATACTTCTTTTCCAGTTCCTGTCTCACCATAGATCAAAACAGGCAAACTGCAGTTTGCTACGATGTTGATATAAGACTTTGCCCGCTTCATATTTTCATCTACCGCGATAATATCTTTCACGGTAAAAGAAGCAGAACTATGGTTCTATAATAAATGTTGGGGTCTTGTGGACACTCCTGTTCACAAGACCCCTTGTCTTACGATAAAATAAAGACATATCTAAGCTACATTTCACCTCAACCACCACGAAGAACTGAAAGGAGA
>NZ_JBQOUY010000046.1:0-9739 GCF_052216985.1 Acidaminococcus nyctereutis | reverse complement strand
TTTCAGTTCTTCGTGGTGGTTGAGGTGAAATGTAGCTTAGATATGTCTTTATTTTATCGTAAGACAAGGGGTCTTGTGAACAGGAGTGTCCACAAGACCCCAACATTTATTATAGAACCTTTTTTATGGTACCATAATACCAAAAAGGAGGCTCGTCCATGAAACTCTTGTTCCGCCAACGGATCTTTTCCTGGTTCGACAGCTATGACATCTATGATGAAGACGGCCATACGGTCTTTGTGGTGAAAGGGCAGCTGGCCTGGGGCCACTGCCTGAAGATCTGCGACCCCCAGGGCCATGAACTGGGACTGGTGAAAGAAAAGATCATCACGTTCCTGCCTAAGTTCGAATTGTATGAAGGGGGACGGCATATCGGCCGGATCAGTAAGAAGCTGTCCCTGTTCTCTCCAAAATTCGCCATCGACTTCAACGGCTGGAAAGTGGACGGGAATTTCCTGGAATGGGATTACACCATCCGGGACGCCCAGGGAAACTGGGTGGCCACCATCGGCAAGGAACTGTTCCACCTCTCCGATACCTATGTGATGGAGATCCGGGACCCCAGCGACGCCCTCCACGTGCTCATGTTCGCCCTGGCCATGGATGCGGAAAAATGCAGCCGGGAAAAGAAGTAGGGGGATTGCCATATCCCTGTCACTGGTTACTTGTCACTGGTCACTGGCCGCTGGAAAGAACCCGTGGCAGACGGGTTCTTTCGAATAAAATAGGACTGTGCTTTTCTTTTCATCCGTTGCTTGTCTAGCGCTCTACTGGAGAGGCAAGGACAAGCCAAAGGCGAGTCCGAGCCAGCATCATACAATGAAAGGCAGCCGCAGCCCGGCTGCCTTCCTTCGCCCAGTGACCAGAGACCAGTGACGGGCAGCTTTGCTGCCCCTAGACAGAAGGGGGTGTTGCACGCAACGTGCAATACCCCCTTTTCTCTATTCCATCTTCACTGCCATGCGCAGCCGTTCGATGCTCTGGGTCAGGTTCTCCAGTTTCTCTTCCATCCGTACTAGCAAGTACCAGGAGATGACCATGGGGAAGCCGTACTGAGCAGCCTGGCCGGCCAGCAGGGTCAGGTCGTCCATGGTCAGCCCTCAGCGCTTTCGTCAGCGGCCGGGTCTGCCAACAGGTCCTGTACGTCAGTCACCTTGGCTGCCTGGACGGTTTCTACCGGAAGGTTATTCCGGGAGAGGAAAATCTTGCTTTCCACCACTTTTTCCATCACCGGGAGCACCGCTTCCTTGTCCACGTCCGTGCGGGGATTGGGGATGCGGATGTTCTTGGTGGCTTTTTTGCTGTCTTTGAAGATCAGGTCCAGTTTCCGGGAATCTGCCATCTGTCATGCCTCCTTTACGCTTCTTCCGTGAGCTGATGCCGTTCCACCACGTACAGCCCGTGGGGAGCTTCTTCCATCAGTCCGCCGAATTCTTTGCCCATTTCCGCCAGCTGTTCCGCCGTGGCTTTGGTGTCCAGGTTGTCGTAGCTGATGTTCTTGAATTTGGGCTGGTCATTCTTATCCACGCCATTCTTCACTTCCAGCTGCAGGGTCACTGCAGTCAGATCTTTCGTTGCTGCCATGTGAGCATTCCTCCTTTGGATAAAGATTGATATGGTAAGGGGCGGTGCCTGGAGGCCCCAGTCACTAGTTTCCAGCCGATGGAAGGAAAAAGGCTCAGGCTTTTTTTCTCCTCATCACCCACTGATAATACAGCCCCTTGCCCCGGAGCACTGCTCCTCCCTTGCGCCAGACACCGTCGTAGTCTTTCAGCTTCCACAGATCCCACCGTTCGAAAGCGGGAGTCCCGGCCATGCTCGGCCCGTAACCGTCCAGGTCGGCAGCCTCTGCATGGGTCATGACATGAGTAGGCTCCAGAGGGAGTTTCCAGACATCTGACAAGGTGGCCAGCAGGATGGATACGCTTTCCACCTGCAGGGGAGTGGGGGGATGATCCCCCAGGTCGAAGGTGCCGTCGGCATAGAGCACAGCATCTTTGGCACAGCACAAGGCGATGCCCAGGCTGCCGGTATTCCGGTTCCAGGTGTGGGGGAGGGTTTCCGTCCAGTCCCGGGTGCTGGTGACCAGGCTCCCGTCCCCCCGGATCAGCAGGTGATATTCTGGGAAGAGCTGGTCATACCCTCCCGCCGTCCAGTGGAGATAGATCTTCCGGATGCGCCCCCGGGCCCTGGAGGCCAGGTCCAGAAGATCCTGCCGTCTGATTTCTTCCATGTCGTCGCCTCCTTACACTGGATAAGAGACGGAAGAGAGGATTTTTTCGAAAGAAAATCATTTTTTCTTGAGAAAAAGAAAGGCAGAGGAGACCCTTTATCCTGGAGAACCATAAAGAAAAAATTCGAAACAGAATCATATTAACAAGAAAAATAAAAATTGACAGATAAATTTCCGTATTTTTGAACGGTTAAGGATAAAATCATCGCAATTACTTGACGAATCAATAAAATCTGATATAATAAAATTATCTGATAAAATTTATCTACTAATCCTACTACGATTCCAACAGAGGAGTGATCCCCTTGCTGCTCAACGCTTACCAGGGAATTGATTCCTGGAAGTGCGTATCCCGCACGGCTCAAACCATCAATCACACTACGTACAACCGTTTCAAATACGTTCATTTCGAGGATTCCTATCGTCGTTTCTGACCCTGTGCAGGAGGCGTCTGCCTTTCTGGGACCAGGGCTCTTTGTGGTACGTCCCAAAGAGAACTGTTCCGCTGCACGGTTTTTTTATGGCTGAATTGCAGAAACTGATGAGACGGAATCCTGTTTTTTATGCAGAAAATCTGCCCGAATGGAATGCCAGGAGTTTCGGCTCCTGGTATTTTTTTGCTTTTTCATTGATTTTGAAAGGAGTGTTTCTACTATGGCAAACCGACGTATGATCAGCAGAGAGGTGGTCAAGAAAGACCATTTCCTGCGCTTGCAGCCTTCTGCCCAGGGGCTTTATATGCACCTGGTCCTGGATGCAGATGATGATGGAATCGTAGGGAACCCTCTGGCCATCATCCGCTATACCAACTGTACAGAGGATGATATCGCTGAACTGGACCGCCTGCATTACATCCTGACATTCACCACTGGGGTGGTGGTGATCCGCCACTGGTTCTATCACAACAATATTCGCAAAGATCGGTATCGGCCCAGTACTGCCCGAGAAAAACAGTATATTACATTATCTCCTGAAGGCCTGTATGTAATCAAAGAAGAGTGTAAAGAATACTGGGCGTCAGGGTTTTGGGATCTTGGCAACCAGGATCCGATACCCAGTCAACCAGTAGGAAGACTACATTGGCAGCCTAAGGAAGATGACCTGGCAACCACCTGGCAACCAGATGGGGAAAGCATGGCAGCCGAATGGCAGGCTCCTGAGAACGAAAAAAGGGGAATCGATTTTTGATGAAAATCTGAATAACCGCATCTAGACTGGCTTTAGAGCATCTTGGCAACCAGGTTCCACAATCTGGTTGCCAGGTGGTTGGATTTTGGTTGCCCCAGGTTAGGTTAGGATAGGGTAGCATAGGTTAGGTTAGGATAGGGTAGCATAGGTTAGAAGAAAAACTGATGAAAAAGAAAAATCCTGACAACCATCTGGCTGCCAGGGTCTTTGGAAAGGAGACATGGTGGTGGAAGAAAAGAAACAGGCTTCTGGAGAAGCTAAACTGGATTACGTGGAAGTGACCAATCTCATGGGTCAACCCGCTTACGTGAAAAAAGAGTATGTGGAAAACAGCCGATTCCAGATCGGACAGGTGAAGGCCCAGCAGGAAATCTGCCGGACCTGCAGCGGGGAAACCTGCCGGCAGCCCATTCCAGGGATGATGCCTCTTTTGACCAGTTATCGGGGCTGTCTGTATTTCCCGCTGACGCCCTGTCCTCGGAAGAAGCTGCGGGAACGGAAAATCCGGATTCAGGAACGGAGGCAAGAAGCCAACCTTCCCAGCCTGTTCCAGGGGAAGACCTTTGCCGATTACCAGCTGACGGATGGAAACAGGCTGGCGGTGCGGATGGCCCAGCGCCTGGTCCGGCAGAAAGATCCGGGAAAGGGCCTGTATCTTTACGGCAGCCGGGGTACCGGCAAGACCCTGCTGGCGACCATCGTGGGGAATCTTCTGGTCCAGCAGGGGCAGCGGGTCCTTTTCACCGATACAGCCCAGCTCCGGTGCCGGTTCCGGGAGAACCTGAAACATCCAGATGATCCGGACCGGAGCCTGGAAACGGCAGACTGCCTGATTATCGACGACCTGGGATCGGAACGGTTCAATGCCTGGGGACTGGAACAGCTGGCCCGGGTCATTGACATCCGATACCGGCAGCAGAAACTGACCCTGGTGACCAGCAACGACAGTCTGAAGACCCTGGGAGAAAAGATGGCCCAGGTGCGGGGAAACGCCGGGAAGCAAGATGCAGAAGTGGCTGCCCGGATCGTCAGCCGTCTGGCCGGGATGACCGTGCCCCTGCCTTTCTATGGGCTGGACCGGCGCTGGGGAGCGGAAAACGCAAGGATCCACCGCAGCCGAAAGGGCGGAGAAGGAGCAATGGACCTATTCGGAAAGGCTTGAAGGAAGGAGGCACCATGGAAAAAGAAAGAGAACTGGAAGAACTGCTGGTTTTGGCAAAACAGGGGGACCAGGAGGCACAATTGGCCATCGTCACCGCTTTCCGGCCCCTGGTGCGGAAACTGGCCGCTCAGGAACGGGACTTTTCCCGGCGGCCGGACCTGGCCAGCCAACTGGTACTGGGGCTCCTGGAAGCCATCCGGAAATATCCGGGGGAAGATGCCAAAAGGTTCCCCGGCTTTGTGAAGACCCATTTGACCTATCTGCTGTTCCATTACATCCGGAAAGAAGTACGCTGGAACAAACTGAAGGAGAAGCTCTATGACCAGACTCAGGAACCATGTTACACGGAAGACTTTACCCTGCGGCTACAACGGAGGGAACTACAGGACGCGCTCCAATGCCTTACCCCCGCCGAACAGCGGCTCGTCTATCTCGCTGCCAGCCAGCGGACTCCCTGGAAATCCCTGGGAAGGGCCTTCCAGAGCCCAGTGTCAACGCTTTATGGACGCTATAAAAGGGCCCTGGAGAAGGTGAGGAAGGGGCTGGAGGAGTAAATCTTATGTCTGGGAACCTTAATCGCTGTCGGGACCCTACGGATCCCACGGCAGTTTACGAGCGGAACAATGGATGGAATCTGCAGAAAAAGCACATTAGTCCCGTGCTTGCAGACTTCCGTTCCTACAACGACTGTGTTACCCAATTCCTGGCATCCCTTGCAGCAGGGATTTCCAGGACTACACCATCGGTCCTGCTGACTCGGGACTGATGCTGACTCGATTTTCATTCTGGAAAAGGCCGGCGATCCATTTATGGGACCGCTGGCTTTTTGTCCGCTTTTTGGGACGGAGGAGGGGGTATAATAAAATTGAAGGAAGAACAGACAGAAATTTGTTATAATAAAACACAGAACACAGCAAAGGAGGACGAGGGGATTGCCGTTGGAAGAAAATAAAGCCATAGGGGTGCCACAGACGGATCAGGCCCAGGACGTTCCCCTGATCAAATCCAAGGAACGGGTGCAGAAGCATGGAGAGGTCTTTACCCCGGATTGGATGGTGAAGAAGATGCTTTCCTATCCGGAAATCCAGGAAAAGCTCCAGGATATGCACGCCACCTTTTTAGAAATGCAAATCCCCGTATTGATAAAAGAACTTTTCGCACCCCAAATCTTGAAAATCGCTTGATATATGGGCTTTTGAAGCATGCCGCTTCGGAAGTCCATTTTTTATTTTTCGGCAAAAAATTCATTTGCACATTTTTCGTATCAAATTTTCTGAAAACCAAAATGCACAACATTTGAACGGTAGGTTAAAGGGTATCGTTCTATGGTTTGATAATCGTTCATGATTTAGATGACAAAAGACTCCGTGCAGACTATATCAGTTTGCACGGAGTTTTTTTAATCATTGATTGTTTCCAGAATATCCTCGACACGGCAATGAAGAGCTCCACAGATTTTAAGCAGGACATCAGTTGTGATGTTAGCACCTTTACCGAGTTTTGCAATTGAAGCGGCGCTTACGCCGGCGGCTTCTTTTAATTCCATTTTGGTCATGTTTTTGTCAATCAACAGCTTCCATAGTTTATTGTAGCTGATGCGCATTTTATCTTTCTCCTTGTTCGATACCCATCATCATATTGAAGTGCTGTTCTTGATTCATGTATTTGAAAATCATTCTAAATGTGTTCCGGTAGAGCTGTTCATCAAGAAAGTCGTCCGTATAGTTGATTCCATCATTCACACTGGAATTATCGGAAATAATGTAGGAAAGAAGCACTTTCGCCATCTCATATCGCTCTGGAGTTTCTCTACCATTTTCATCAAATAGAAAGTCGTTCTTATGGTCTTCCAGAATACGCTTCCTTAGATCATCCTCTTCATACCCGCAGAGTTGTAGGAAATAATATTCTAGAATCCTGCGAATGGTGCTCTTTAACGGGATACCGCTCCGGACTTCCTTATAAGATTCCCAAAGGGCAGCGTAGGAGTTCTTAACAGGATTGACATTCATCATTTTGGTAGGGCAGTCGGGGTTCTGCTTTTCAAACAACTGGACGGAAGATTTATTGTTGATTTTGCGGACCAGGTAAAAAGATACAAAGTCCCAATTCCGGGCATAAAGATAAGTTACTTCACGATGGAAATAGGCATTGTGGGTAAGAATGAAAATCTGCTTGATGAAATTCCCAGATGCTGCTGGTTGTCGGTTATCGATATTGTTCCGACAGATATGGATCATCTTACGGATCTGGGCACTCACGATGAAAAGTGTACCACTATCCATACTCGAAACAGGATCATCAATAACGACAATTTTTTTTCGAGCATTGTCGTCAGCATCGGTGCTTCCGAATACAGTTTGCTGGAAATACAGGAAAGCAATGAAATTCTTTTCTCCTTCACTAAGGTCGTGGGCAATTTCATCTTCTCCCGTTGCATCATTGGTACGTACTACCGCGTAGTTTCGGACCGGTGAAGAAATCTCCCGTTTGATTGAGCCATCTGGATTTTTTATTTCTTCCCAGTGGGGGCAGACTTTGAATCCCTGGAATCCGGCATCTTTTAACATGAGGTTTATGTTGTTCATGGCGGACTCAGTTTCTTTTGTCTGGCTGTTCAGATCTTGGATTTCTTCTTTGATGTTTGTAATTTCCTCGGTTTGGCTATCAATGATATCCTGTTGTTCCTTTAGCTGTTCATTAATGGTAGAGGTACTTTTGTTGAAGGCTTTGATTGAGTCCTGCACTTTGAATGACATCAAAGAAAAGACTTTGTCTCTGCATTCTTCTTTTTTCCTGGGGGCGTTGGTAACTACTGTGTTGTTATCGGAAATCAGCTCATTGTAACCCCTAATCATTTCTTGGAGTTCTTCCAATATTGGGGCGGTTTTTTCCAGTTTGATAGGCTTCGATGGCTCGGCCACTTTTTCTCTTATCAGAGCTATATTTGTGGAAATGATTCCCTTAAGGGCCTCCAACTTGTTGTTGTAAGGCTTTACATCAAGAACAGGATACAGCGGATCCGGAATTTTAAACAAGGGGGCATATAGGGTGTTGGCTTCCTTTCTGTAATCATCAAGGAATTTTGACAGTTTTGAGAGGTTTTCCTCGTATTGATTATCAAAGCTAGCTGTCAGTAATTTTTCAAATTCTGATGGTAAAAGCTGTGAACAAAAAGGACATCTCCCATCAGCTTTGCCATGGTATGCAGCATGGCCTTGGCGTACCCATTCAGATGCGTTGATTTTCTTCCAGAATTTTGCAAGCTGGGTATCTGAGGAATTGACAATCGCAACAGACAGAATGTCATAGCCGTCTATGTTATCAAGTACAGTAGTATCGGCAATTGAATTAAAATGCGAATAAATCTTTGACGTGGAGGAATAGGCAGAATCATACATACGCTTAAGTTCATCCAGATTACATTCTGTAGAAGAACACTGTTTCACTTTTTCGGCAAAATTAGCCTTTGACTTGAGATACCCAACCTGTGTCTTTGGAAATGCTTCACGAAGTTTTTTAGTTTTCTGCCAGATCAATTCGCAGAATTTATTACGGATATTCTTTTTGGCATTGTTTAATTTCTCCTTTTTATTCGTGGCATCTGTTACTTTTTCCTGTGCTTCATCCAGTTGCCTTGTAGCATCATCAATCTTGTCCTGGATTTCAGCATTTTCCTCGGCCATAGTAAAAACACCTGGAAGGTTATGAAAATTCTGCATATTCCGGTTTATGTATTCCTGGTTGAAGACTAGTACTTGGTAGTCTGATGCAGATCTTCCAGGAGTATATTCAACACCAGTCCCGGATTGGATTGCTTTGGCAATGGTGGATTTTCCCGTACCATTGTTTCCAAAAAAGTAGTTGATATAGGTAGGCGAGATGCTGGTGTTGGTGTCTTTAAAGGTTGCAGCATCTACTCTAATTTTCCTTATTTCACCTTGAAATTTTTCATTCATAAGCGGTCACCTTTAAATAGCCGGCTGGGGGAGATCCATTAGTCCGGCTTCATTGAAAGCTTCAAAAAGATTAACTTTATGGACAGACCAGGCACTGTGATTCAAATATGTAATGGCGCAACTCATGTTTAAATCAAAATAAATGGCATATTTCTTTTCACAAAGTATTTTTTGCGGGAATAATCCTATTGGATGGAATGCCACTCTAATTTGGTTGCCTTCATTTTTTACTTGTGTAATATATGCGTAAATCGCATTCTGGTCAGGGTTCGGAATTCCATGGTACTCGGTGTTTTCCATACAGACAAGAGCTGGGAATGTCTTTAGTTCGGTAATCCCTTTTTCTGATAGGGATGAACAACGGGCTAATATTTCTTCTGGAACATATCGTTGACCTAATGCACGGTCTAATGGAAAAGTGACATTATTGGTTTTAAAGACGTCTGGATCACAGGTAACAAGAAGCTGATAATACTTTTTACTAAAGTTGTGAATTGCTATCATTTGGGCGGCACTATTTGGTGCGCCTTGATTAGCTAAAATTGTAGTGTTGAAGATGACTTGGCATCCATCCATATTGTATGTTCTGTTATTTTGGTTCTCTATATACGTGCTGTTAATTGGGCGTACTTTATTGGGGCCAGGAGCCGTTAAATCATTCATGCCTTTTTTCTCCTCAGTCATTAAATGTGACGTTACAATCTTTTAAGTTATACGTCTTAGATTCGCTATGGCCGATATTTGTCTGATTCTGGATAATTGTAATGTGGGGGCCACTTTGCGTTGTCTCTACCTTCTTTCAATTTTTGTGTGGTAACTTAATGAAAAAAATTTTCTGATGTTGAGACAATACAATAGAAACTTTCCTTGAAAATTAAGAAAAAGTAATACCCTTGCATATGATTTTAAAAAAATCAACAAGTTGTAAAACTGTAATGACAGGCGGGCGTGTTGAATGAAAAAATCAAAAGTGTTATAATGGCAAAGGAAATATTTGACTTGTTGTTAATATGTTGATGATTAATACAACAATTGTCTGTCGCATATTTCAGATATATAACCTGTTTTCTAGTCAAGTCCATATTTGTGTGTAAATTTCCTTTAGGTATTCAAAACACTATGCTGCCGCCATATTTTGCTGCCGGATAGCGGCTCTTCTCAGTTCAGACGGCGTATTAGATGCCATCATCTCCGCAT
>NZ_JBQOUY010000045.1:0-10195 GCF_052216985.1 Acidaminococcus nyctereutis | reverse complement strand
AACTATATGTCACCCAATGACTATGAAAAATTATATGCAAACTACAAGAAAAAGGCAGCTTTGATTGCTGGATAACTGATTGATAGAAACCTCAATTTAACTTGTACTCAAACTTGACATAGGACCACCTACATGGATAAATGTATTAGAGAGTATTCTTGTAGCTCTATCTTATGGACTTCCTTTAAAGATAATATGAAGGCTTTAAAGATTCCTAAACATGGTATCAGCTTAAAGAATTGGACAGCCTGTAATACAAGAGCCACCAATGATTATAGCAACCGTACCAATGTGATTTACCCTATCAACAGGTATATGAATCCTTTTAAAGCCTCTTTCTGGAAAGCTCAGGGAATTGTTATAGATACAGATAATTGGGCCTTGAATGAGCTCATACAATTTCTTTGGCGGTCTAATTTAAGAGTTGCTGATAGTGAGTTAACTGTTAATGTTTATATCCCTTCAGAGCGTATGAAAGGGTTATTAGAAGCATGGATAAATAATATACAGTAACCTCAAGAAAGATATACCTAAAAAAAATTTTGGGGGCGTTTTGAGACACTCCTAAAGATTATAGTATTTATTTATTATAAGAGCCAAAGAGCAAAGCCCTGATTCTCCCTTACTTATTTACTTATTTTGGGGGCATTTTAGGTTTTATTTGTCCCCATAAATAAGTCTTAAAAAGATTGTTAAAATGATTCAGTTCTTTACTATGATAAAGTATATGGTTCTTTTCATCTGTCTTTTTATTGAGTCAATATAATACAACTACTATAGAGTACCAAAGACCACAACTACCATAGAGCAACACCAAAGATAATAATTACCAAAGACTCTACTTTAAAGGCTATACCAAAGATAATCATTACTATAGAGCAACACCAAAGATAATAATTACAAAAGACTCTACTTTAAAGGCTATATCAAAGATAATAATTACTATGGACTCTACTTTAAAGGCTATACCAAAGATGATAATTACTAAAGACCAACACCAAAGACTAATACCAAAGATAATAATTATTATAGAGCAACACCAAAGATAATAATTACAAAAGACTCTACTTTAAAGGCTATATCAAAGATAATAATTACTATGGACTCTACTTTAAAGGCTATACCAAAGATGATAATTACTAAAGACCAACACCAAAGACTAATACCAAAGATAATAATTATTATAGATTCTCTTTTATCAGGTCTTTCAAGGAATCTCTTATAGGTTCTCTTATATGGTCTCAGAGAGTCTATAAATAAGCTTCCCTATTGCTCCCTATGAATATTCCTATTTTTATAGGGTCTTTTTAATTGGCACACTATAAGGAGGAAAAGGAGAATAATTATTAATAATATATACATGATAAAGAAAATAATCCTAGTGATACTCTATATAATCCTTTACGTGAGATTTCTAAATAGTGTCTTTCATAAGTCTTTTATAGGTCTCATGTATTGGTTGGTATTCTCGTGGTAATGTACATAAGTCCTTAATACGAGGACAATATAAGTGTCATTATTATTATTAATTTCCTCCCTATGTAGTTCCCCCTGTAGCTATCCTATGTATATCCCTATTGGGTGCTATGTAGGTATATCTTAAATTTAATGTTCTCTTTGTCTTTGGTTATAAATATTATCCATTGTGTTGTGGTGTCCTCCTTATTATGGCCCCTATAGCGGTATCTTAACTTATTCAGGTACTCCCTATAGGGGCTTTTTTTAATCGTTATTTATTATATATGAAGAACTAACCAAAAAGAAAAAGAGAGGACTACCCCTTATTATGTATCTGAAGTAGTCCCCCTATATATATCCCTGTATGGTTATCTCTATATCGCTCTATACAGCTCCTTTATAAGGTAAAGTTTGTAGTGGTCATAATTGGTCATATAGGGTATCGAAATCCTTATCATCATAATCTACACCGATAAAGATACCGCCTGTATAGCCCCATATGTTCATACTAATTAAATCTTCTAGTACATCTTCTGCATAGCACTTCTTTTCTCTAGCTCTATCATCCTCTATAAGGTCAAGACAAGAATTAAATAGAGTCATATCATCTGTAGGCCAATTTCTTTCTATTTCATCATAAAGACACTCTGTAATATCTATGGAACCATGAGAAGTTATCTCTAGCCTATTTCAAGGCCGCATGGAGTCTCTGTAATGATTTATTGCTTATCTGATTCACACAGGATTCAATAAAGATTCTCTCTGCAAAGTTTTCCCCCCCTCTGTTCTCTAACAGGGTCTTTAATTCGGTCTCTGTCTTGATTTCCCCTTTACGTCTGAATAATAATGGTTCCTCCTTCTTAATAAGTTAGCAATATTGCCATTGGTGATTATCCAAAGGATTATATTTCTCATTCTGTACCTTCATTTCCTTATTGGTATACTCTACATAAATTCTTGTAGTGGATACATCTTCATGCCCTAGTATCTTTTGAAGAGTGAAGATGTCTCCCCCATTGAGAAGAAAGGTCTTTGCAAAGGTATGTCGCCATGTGTGAGCTGATAGGCGTTTCTCTGGTATCCCTAAGCCCTTTAGGTGTTCTTTCAGGTACTTGAACACTGTATCAATGCCCCCATTGCCTAATGGAGTCCCATAGTAGGTTATAAGGAGTCTAGGAGTAAAGGCCCCATATTCTTGAAGGACTGTCTCTCTCTCCCTAAGATACCTTTTCAGGATACGCCGCAAGGAGACCCCTAAAGGAATTTCCCTTGATTTATCCCCCTTTCCATGCTGTACCACCAAAAAGCCTTCATGAATGTGTACATCCGTTACCGATAACTTCATTGCCTCTGTCTTTCTCATTCCTGTACTGAAGAGAAGGCACATGAGCATATAATTACGATAGCCAATAAAGGTGTTCTTATCAAAACTTTTCAGAATCTCTAAGACTTCCTGTGTAGAGAAAGTCCTTGCGTGTTTCTTTTGGTATTTAGGTTTCCTGATATGTTTCATGGGATTCTCTGCAATGTATTCCCACTCTGTCAGGAAGTTATAGAATACTTTGAGTACCATATATTTGTCCGCTATGGTCACTCCTGCTAAGTTCCTCTTACGGAGGTATTCAAGGTACTTTAAGACACTGTCAGGAGTCGTTTTATCTATAGTCTCTATATGCTTCTCCTGTGTAATGAATAACATATAGGGTACTAGGCTCCTCCTGTAGTTGTCTATGGTGCTGACCGCTAAATTACTACTGATACAATGCCGATAGAAAACATTTAAGGATTCTTGTACTGATAATTCCATTTGGCTCTCCTCCCCCTTTTCGTCTTTCTCATTTTCTCCTCCTGTGTTAGGTATAAATTTTGTTCACAATTTGTTCACACTTTAGGGACTCATTTAGACCCTTTTTCACAGGTTTTTACAGGATTTTATAGAAGAAATAGGGAAAATTAGCATGGAATACAGATACATAAGAACCCGAATAGATTTTAATCTTGCGTGTTCCTAAGCACATATAACAAAAAAGACACCCCTTTTGGGATGCCTAATTGTCTACCGTATGTAGTATTTCAAGGGTGACTAAACTCTGAACTACTGATTAATACTAGGTTTACGATTTTCTCGTGTACCTTTAATCTAGTACAGAACTTAACCACTAGAAAAAATGGCGGAGTGGGAGAGATTCGAACTCTCGCGGGGTTTAACCCCCCTAACGATTTAGCAAACCGTCCTCTTCAGCCACTTGAGTACCACTCCGTTTAAATCGGCTGACTCGTTTATAATACACGATTTATTGATTCCTGTCAATAACTTTTTAAAAAAGGGGCGTTTGCACAAGCAACAGTCCCCTATTTTTACTTAAACCACTTATCATAGATCTTCTGGTATTCCCCGCTCTTTTTCAAGTCATTTAGAGCCTTGTTCAGCTTATCGCACAGGTCCTTGTTCTTCTTAGCGATGGCGATGCCGTACATATCCCCCTTCTTGGGTTCCCCTACGGCCTTGGCGTAAGCGCTGCCGCCCTGCTTCAGGAAATACTGGAGCACCGGAAGGTCGCTGATCACCGCATCGGCTCCCCCGTTCTTCAGTTCCAGGCAGGCGGTATCCGAGGTATCGAAGGTCTTGACCTTGGCCCCTTCGATCTTGCCGGCCGCTTCGGCGCCCGTGGTCCCCAGCTGGACAGCAATGGTCTTCCCTTTCAGGTCATCCAGGCTCTTGATGGAGGTGTTGTCCTTCCCCACGATGGCCATCAGACCGGATTCATAGTAGGGATCGGTGAAATTCACTTTCTGTTTCCGGGCCTCGGTGATGCTCATGCCGGCAATGGCCACGTCGATGTTCCCTGCATCCAGGGCCGGGATCAGCGCATCGAAGCCCATCCCCTTGATGGTCACCTTAGCAAAGCCTGCTTTCTTGCCTACGGCCTTGATCAGCTCCATATCGAAACCGGTGATCTCTCCGCTTTTCTTATCCGGGAATTCAAAAGGAGCAAAGGACGGTTCCGTCCCCACGATCAGTTCCTTCTTTTCCGCCGTCTTGGTCCCTGCGTTCTGGCTGCTGCCGCATCCCATTGTCCCCATCAGTGCCGCAAAAAGGCAAATCACTGCCAGGATCTTTTTCATAGAAATTCCTCCCTCATTCAGCTCAATCCGTATTGTATGGCTTTAATTGGGATTAATTATACGACTTGATGTATTATTATGCAATATGTTTTTAATAAAAATACAAAAAACAACTCAGCTGACCTGGTTTTCGCCCCCACACCCGCCTGCTGGAAGGTTCGCTCCTAAGCCTCATGCTCCCCACTACTGCTTCTCTCGCTTTTTCGCGGCAGGACTTACTTCTAAGCTGCACCGTGCTCACAATGGCTTTTCATTGCTTACGTGGATCGTTTCGCCTGCAACTGGCATCGACTTGCAACCACAGACCTGAGTTGTTGGTTCCATTATAAAAGGCCGGAAAAACTTTGGCAACCAGAAATTCACAAAGCCAGAGAATTATAGTATACTGAAGAAAGCAAATCTTACCTTAGAAGCAAAGGTCGATGTCCTATGATCACCATTCCCCAATTCCTGGATTTCCCGACGGATACGGATACCAGGGAAATCGTCCAGGGGTTCCTGAAACTGTTGGAGCTGAAAAGCCATGGCCTGTCCCTCCACAGCCAGCAGGTAGCCAATTATGCCGTGGCCACGGCCATCAAGATGGGCCTTCCCCTAAACGAAGTGAGCTGCATCAAGACGGCCGCCCTGCTCCACGACATAGGGCAGCTGGCCATCCCCAATACCATCCTGGCCAAATATCCCTACTTCAACGTCCGGGAGCGGGCCACGTACCGGCGCCATTGCCAGGCCGGGGCCAGCATGCTGGAAAACATCCCTGCCTTCGCCCATATCATGAAGATCATTCTGCACCATCACGAGAACTGGGATGGCAGCGGGTATCCCAAACGGCTGAAAGGGGTGAACATCCCCATCGGCAGCCGGATCATCGCCGTCTGCAACTACTATGACCGGAAATGCAATCCCTGCACCCGGCAATGGCAGATCGCCGGGTGCAAAAGTCCCCAGGTAATCCGGGACCTAGCCGGGATCCAGTTCGATCCCGATGTGGTCCAGGCTTTCTTTGCTTCTATTTCCAATCCGGGATAAAGGGGGCTGCTGCATGAGCAGCAGCCCCCTTTGAGGGTCTCGAGTCATGAGTCATGAGTCTCGGGCCACTGGATAGAACCAGAACCGTGCGAAATCCAGAAGCGGATATCTTATCGCTGGCGGATCTGGGTTTGCCTATTCAAAAAATTTGCCTGCAAATTTTTCATTCGTCTCGAGACCCGAGACTCGAGACCCATAAATCATTGTATATAGTAAGGAGTCCATTTTCATGAAAAACTTTACCATCAAGACCCAGGGAACCTGCGCCCGTCAGATTGAATTCGGTCTGGAGGACGGCAGGCTCCACAACATCCATTTCCAGGGAGGCTGCCCTGGGAACCTATCCGCCATCAGCAAACTGCTGGAAGGAGCCGACGCCCAGCACGCCGTAGATCTGCTGAAGGGCAATACCTGTGGGAACAGGTCCACGTCCTGTGCCGACCAGCTGGCCAAAGGAGTGGAAGAAGCGTTGATGGAAGAATGAAAGAGAAGTCAGACACGGCCCTGACGGGCCTTGAGACGTCAGATGTCACTTTGTTCGGTTTAGCAGCAGATCCATCTGCTTATCGCGAACAATCTGATGTCTGACTTCTGAAAGGCCCGTCAGGGCCGGTCTGGCTTCTTGTCACGTTCCCCACTCTTCACACATCTTTTTTTTACCTGGATTTTATAGTAGAATAGTGATATTCTAACCATTTTAAGGGGGAATCGCTATGCCCATTGGGGTACTGATCAATGTTGCAGCCGTCGTCCTGGGAGGGATCTTGGGGAATTTCCTGGGGCCCCGGCTTTCGGAAGATTTCAAGGAGAAACTGACCACGGTATTCGGGTCCTGTGCTCTGCTCATGGGGATTATTTCCATTACCTTCATGAAAAACCTGCCGGCAGTGGTCTTTGCGGTGATTGCCGGCACCATCGTAGGTCTGGGGATCCGCCTGGGAGACCGGATCATCCAGGGTTCCCGGAACCTGGAAAAATTGATCAGCCGGGTGCTGCCTGCTTCTTCCGGAGACAGCCTGATTCCTCGAGAGGAATACGAAAGCCGCCTGATCACCATCATCGTCCTGTTCTGCGCCAGCGGCACCGGCATCTATGGCAGCATGGTATCCGGCATGGCCGGGGATCACAGCATCCTCATCGCCAAATCCATCATGGACCTGCCCACCGCTACTCTCTTCGCCTGTGAGCTGGGGATCATCGTCAGCTTCATCGCCCTGCCCCAGCTGGTGATTTTCCTGTTCCTCTTCTTCCTGGCCAATGCCCTGCTGCCTTTCTGCACCCCGGATATGATCGGGGATTTCAAGGCCTGCGGCGGGACCCTGCTCCTGGCCACCGGATTCCGGATGCTCCAGCTGAAGGATTTCCCTATAGCCGATATGATCCCGGCCATGGCCCTGGTGATGCCCCTGTCGTCAGTTTGGACGAATGTGGTGGTGCCGTTGCTGTAAAAAAGAAGGGGGTGTGAAAAAATTCACACCCCCGGTCACTGGTCTCTTGTCACTGGTCACTGGCCGGGTGACAAAAATGGGCGCCAAAGCGCCCATTTTTCACATCCTCAGCAGCAGTTCCTTCTCCACTACTTTCCCCTTTTCCAGATACACCCTGGGTACCCGCTTGCTGATGTTGCAGGTGATTTCATAAGGGATGGTCCCGGCCAAAGCTGCCAGATCATCCAAAGATTGATGAGTCCCGAACAGTTCCAGTTCGCTGCCCACATCCACCTTGGGTTTATCTGTTAAGTCCACCATGCACATATCCATACAGATCCGTCCCCGCTGGGGAGCCAGGCCCTGTTCTGTCACAAAGCCGCATCGATTGGACAGGCAGCGCATGAACCCGTCTGCATAACCGATGGGAGCCACCCCCATCCGAGTAGTATCCGGACAGGTATAGATGCCCCCGTAACTGATTTTCGTCCCTTTGGGATAAATCTTGATGGTGCTGATAGTAGTCTTCACGGCCATCACCGGCTTCAAGCCCAGCATCCGGGCATATTCCCCGTACCCATAGAGCAGAAGCCCGGGCCGTACCATATCCAGATAGGTCTTCGGGAACAAGGTGGTAGCCCCAGTATTGGCGCAGTGGCGGAGCTTGACCTTCCTGCCGGTCCGTTTCTCCACCTCGTCGCAGACTCTCTTAAAGAGTGCGAACTGATGCCGGGTATAAGCCAGCGCTTCCTCGCCTGGCTCATCTGCCACGGCGAAATGGGTGAAGATTCCTTCCGGTTCCAGGCCCGGCAGGCTGCAAGCATGGATGATGCCCTTCACCCCATGTTCGAAATAATCGCCTTCGCAGATATAACCCAGCCGGGACATCCCCGTATCCACTTTTACATGGATCTTCAGGGTCCCTCCGTATTTCACTGCCTCTTCACTGTATTCCAGGGCTTTGGCCTCGCAGGTCACAGCCTGGGTGATATTGAAGCAGATCAGCCGGTCAACCTGTTCCCGGGGGGTATGGCCCAGGATCAGGATGGGCATGGTGATGCCGTTGAACCGGAGTTCCATGGCTTCATCGATACTGCTCACCGCCAAATAGTCGGCTCCCAGTGCCTGGAGTTCCTTCCCGACCTGCACAGCTCCATGGCCATAGGCATCCGCTTTGACCACCCCCAGGAATTTCACCTGAGGCCCGATATGTTCCCGGATCGTATGATAATTGAAAGCCAGGGCGTCCAGATCGATTTCCGCCCAGGTACGACGCAGTGTAGATTTCATTTTTTCCTACTCCTTTGCCTGTTTTCTCCCGTCTCCGAACATGACAGGCGTTCCTGTCCTATGATACCACAAATTCAGCCATCCATCACAGCTTTATCGGCTGAAGGCTTTCTCCAGAGCTCTCCACTGGAACCGGGGATTCACCCCCAGCACCACGTGGACCAGCGTCCCCTGGGGATCCTCCTCCAGCCGGCCTTTCGCATCCGCCTTGACCCGACGGTCCTCTACAGCAAACTGCTCCGGATCCAGCTGATACAGCACGGGAAAGACAGCAGGCAGTACCGCAGCCGGTTCTTCCCCTGCCTTTTCATGGGCCGCCTGGTTGGCCTGGATCAGTCCCAGGAATTCTGGCCACTGTCCGCTGCGGCTGAAGACCTGGATTTCCTGTTTTCCGATGTATTGGGTCCCCGTCAGCTCCCGGGGGAAGATTGTCAGATCCACTCCGCTGGCCAGGACTGCTTGTACGGCCCGGGGATCTTTGGCAAAATTCTCTTCGGACTCTCCTTCCGGATCTGTGCCCGCCAGCGACCCTCCAGCCACATACACCCGGTGGATCCGGCCTTTGATGTCCGGGTCTTGGAGCAGAGTGGCCAAAGTGGAGAGGGGACCTGTGACGATATAGGTGAGAGACGGGTATTTTTTCAGTCTCTCCCGAGCAGCTTCCAAAGTCCTAGGCTGTCCATCCTTTCCGTCCCAGCCCTGGCTCCTTTTCTCCAGAGTACCGGAAAGCCCCAGCAGGCCATCCTTTCCCTGGAATCCGGGCTGCCGGTATTTCGGTTTCTTCCCTTTCCAGGGCCGATCGGCCCCATGATAGACGGGCAGGTCCATGGCCAGATCCCGAGTCACCAGGACCAAGTTGCGGCTCATCTGTTTTTCCGGTCCGTTCCCATAAGCAGCCAGCGCCAGATCCGGCACCAGACTGTTCTGCTTCAGCAGGAACAAAGCTACCGCATCATCACTGCCCGGGTCTCCCTCATAGACCAGTGCCGGCTGCCCGGCGCCCACCGTACTCCGCTCTGCCCCAGCCGCTGCCCCGAAGGCCGTCTGCCAGGCACAGCAAAGGCCCAGTGCCAAGACCAGCATTCCCTTCTTCCATTTCTCCAACACATGATCCCTCCCGCTGTATCCTGAAAAAGTTCTATGGACTAGTATAGTACGGCAGACCTTCTCTGACAAGGCTTTCTCCCTGCCCTCACAGGGAAGAATATGGTATAATCGAAAAAAACAATCTCATCCAAAGGAGAGATACCCATGGAAGAATCCAATCCCCTGCAGGAGCAGCCTGCAGAAAATGAAAAAGAAGAAAGAAGCACTACCCTAACGGGAGGAGCTGGACCGGAAGACCGGGAGGCAGAAGAAAGCCCAGCGCAGCCTCAGGAAGTGCCGGAAATCCCCCGAGGCCGAGCCGATCGTTCCCTCATGTATTTTTTCTGGCCCCTGGTGATGATGATCATCTATGTGCCAGCGGGCTTGATCTGGCTAGCCTATCGATTCCTGGAATATAAGACCCAGCTTCTCCTTTTGACCAACAAACGGCTGGTCCTGTTCAAAGGGATCATCAAGAAGAAACAGTACATGATCCCCCTGGACATGGCTGCCCAGATGACCATCGAACAAGGTTTCCTGGGCCGGAAAGCCGGTTACGGCACCCTGATCATTGGACAGGGCAAAGAAGCCATCCGGTACAATTATGTCAGGGATCCAGAAAAATTCCGCCAGCTGTGCCGTCCGGAGGCATAAAAAAGGTTCTTTGTCAAATGTTGGGGTAAGCTCCAATTCATCTACCACACACGGACGTGAGCGATTTTTGCTCATGTCTGTTTTTATTTTAATTTCACCATCGAAAGCAGTAAAATCCGAGAACG